>CAZKPI010000429.1:0-4967 GCA_964554555.1 uncultured bacterium | reverse complement strand
GCCTCGACGAGGCCGTCGGTGTAGATCTCGGTGGGCGCCGCGGCCTGCATGACCTCCCGGTCGAGCTGGAACTGGTTCTTCTTCATACTGCCAAGCGGCAGGGCCTTGTTCTCGAAGAACCGGGCCCGCGCCCCCTGCCGGAACAGGTAGGGGAAGTTGTGACCGGCGTTGGCATACGAAAAGAGACGGGTGGCCGGCTCGATCAGGCCGAGGAAGCAGGTCATCATGCGCCGCCGCTTGAGGGTGCGGTAGAAAACGCGGTGGACATTGGCCAGCAGAACATCGGGGGTGGCATCGATCTCGCACTCGCGTTCGACCAGGGCCTTGGCCATGGCCATGACCAGAGCCGCGGGGACGCCATGCCCGGACACGTCGCCGATCAGTACCAGCATGCGGCCGTCGGGCAGGACCTGCAGGTCGTAGTAGTCGCCGCCCAGTTCGCTGGCCGAGGTGGTGGTGCCGAAGATCCGGAAACTGCCGGCCCGCACCTCCTGGCTGGGGAACAGGCTTTCCTGGACGATGCGGCCGACCTCCAGGTCAGACAGGCCTTCCATCACGCGGTTGAAGGTGGCGGCCAGCTCGCCCAGCTCATCAGGCTCGCCGAGGGGCACCCGGTGCTGGAAGGCGCGTTTCTGGATGGCCGTGACGCCTTCTGACAGATGACTGATCGGGGTCAGGAACCGCTGGGACAGGATGAACCCCAAAAATACGCTGATGCCGGCGCTCAGGAAGGTAAACAGCCAGAGCTGCCGCTCCATGGCGGCGATCTCCTCCTTGATGGCGGTGTCGGGCAGCATCGCCATCAACAGCTGGAACCCCATCTCCTTGGGCTTGACCCCGGTGACCAGAAACTGGACACTGCCGGCGCGCACGCGGCCGATGGTGGTGGACTGCCGCAAGGCGAGATCGCGGTGGAAGCGCCGCAGGTGGGGTTTGTAGGGGAACCCGTTGGGGGTCCAGTCGTCAGCCTTGTCGCTGGCTGAGACCAGGCGCACCCCGGGCATGGCCTTCTGGGCGGTGATCAGTTCCCGCTGGAGGTAGAGCTGTTCCAGCGCCTGTTTCCGCCAGTTGACCATCACCATGTGGGTCGAACGGCCGCGGCGGTCCATCAGGGGGTTGATGAATGTCCAGGTGGAGGCCCCGGCCAGGGTGAAGTCGAACACCCGGCCAAGGTTGCGGGTCATGTGGGCGATCGGGCTTTCCCCGCCGGTGAAGGATTCGACGAACATGATGCCGGCATCGGCCTTTCCCTGATAGGGCTCCCGGTTCAGATTGGCCAGGATCTGGCCGGCGATACTGCCCATCATCTTCCGGCCCCGGTCGCCTTTGACGCTGGTCTTCTTCTCCGCATCCCACGCGACCCCGCCCTTGGCATCGTACATGATCAGATCGCCGACCAGGAACTTCTCGCGGAACCGGTTCAGGACCCGCGCGGTCCGCTTCTGCTGGGCTTCGGTGTCAAACCGGCAGGCCTTCAGCTCGCGGACGAAGGTGATCTCCAGCTTGCCGCGCATCTGGGGAAACCGGGCGTCAAAGGCCAACAACAGCCGTTCCATCTCGTCGTGCGACTGCCGCACCCGCGTGTTGTACTTCTGGTTCAGGTAGTCCCAGCCGGCGAGGATGACCACGGCCAGGGGAAGGCCGCTGGCGAAGCCGAACAGCACCACCAGCCGCCACCGGATGGAGATGGGAAAGGGACGCCCCCCCACCATCACCGAATGGCTGAAAATGGTCAGCAGGGCAAAGACGGCGATGCCGGCGAAGGTGAACGCCTGCCGGGTGCGCGTGAGATCGAGGGCGTCCGCCCGCGGCCGGCGGGCCCAGAGACGGGCGGTGGTGAGAAACGGCATGACGGTGAACAACTGGTCGGCCGCCTGGATGTGCTGGCGGTTGGTCCGCTGATAGGCACCGAGCGCGATGGCGAGCGGGCCAACCACCGTCTCCCGGGTGGCGATGTCGTGCAGGCCGACCTCGACCCCGAACCCGGGGCGGAGAAGGTTGAACCGCCGGCACTGGTCCTGCATGCCCAGCACAGCCCACCCGGGAACCTCGGTGGCATGCACCAGGATCCCGAACCGGCCCGGCCGGCAGTCATACAGGAAGTAGCGATCGGTCTCGTAAAACGAACACCGCCGGAATCCTTGCCGCATGGCATCGATATGGTCGGGCGAAACCTCGTTGCCAATGAAGCTCTTGAACAGGCCCATCTTCGGGATGACCCGCTCCCGGACCTCTTTCTGGATGGTACTGCTCGTCACGGTTTCGAAGAACCGTTTGACCACCATCCGCGGGGGAAGGCCATCCGTCAGCTCGGGCAGGAGATTTCCCCTGCCGTCGCTGATCGTCACCCGCAAAACCCCGGGAAACCGCCGTTTCAGCTCGCGGAACCCGCGGCGCAGGATCGCCCGGGGCTCGCGGGACTTGGCCGCCCGGTTGGCCAGCGCCATGATCTGGGCCTGGAGGTAATCTCCCGTGTCTTCCCGCTTGCGCAGGGCGAGCAGGACCGCATCGAGCCCGCCGAAGGCCCGTTCGATCGATTCCTCCTCCTGGATGTTCCAGCGGGCATCGAGCCCGTAGGAGATGAGCAGGAAGGGAAGGGCGTAGAAGACCAGGCAGGTCAACGCCCACTTGAGCCGCAGGCCCCAGAAATCGAAGGCGATCATCGGCTCCAGTCCCTTCCCGGCCCGCCCCTCATCGGGAAACGCTCACCCGATGCCCGGCATGGCCCCCCGGACCGGACCGCCGGGCCCGCGGCGGGCCGCTCATTCTTTCTTCCCGGGCAGAACGATCTTCAGGTGCAGTTCGTCGAGCTGTTTCTGGGTCACCTCGCAGGGGGCGCCCATCAGCAGATCCTGGGCGTTCTGGTTCATCGGAAAGGCGATGACCTCGCGGATGTTGCGCTCGTTGGCCAACAGCATGACGATGCGGTCGATGCCGGGGGCGATGCCGCCGTGGGGCGGGGCGCCGAACCGGAAGGCGCGGATCATGCCGCCGAACCGGGCGTCGACCTCCTCCTGGCTGTAGCCGGCGATGGCGAAGGCCTTGTACATGATGTCGGGCCGGTGGTTGCGGATGGCCCCCGAACTGAGCTCGACGCCATTGCAGACGAGGTCATACTGATAGGCCTTGATGGTCAGCGGGTCCTGCGTCAGCAGGGCTTCGAGACCGCCCTGCGGCATCGAGAACGGATTGTGGCTGAAGATGATCTGGCCGGTCTCGGGGTCTTTCTCATACATGGGGAAGTCGGTGATCCAGCACAGCTTGAACACGTTCTGCGCACGCAGTTCGAGCAGATCGGCGAGTTTGACCCGGACCTTCCCGAGCAGGACGGAAGCCTGCACCGGCACGGGCTCGGCGACGAACAGCAGGGCACTGCCGGCGGGAGCCTGCAGTTTTGCCCTGAGCTCGTCCTTCATGGCCGGGGACAGCGGCTTGGCGAGGGTGCCCTTGGGATCGGCCCCGGCGGGGAAGATCAGGGTGGCCAGCCCCTTGGCGCCCTGTTCCCTGGCGAAGGCTTCCAGGTCGTCGAAGAACTTGCGCGACTTGTCGGCGGCGCCGGGCACGCACAGGGCCCGCACCGCACCCCCCGCCTCGACCACGCCGCGGAAGGCCTTGAACTCGCCGCGGGCGAAGATGTCCGAGACATCCTCGATCTCGAGACCGAAACGCAGATCCGGCTTGTCACTGCCGTACCGGCGCATGGCGTCGTCGAACTTCAGCCGCACGAAGGGGGCGGGTGACACCTCGGCCTGGCTGAATTCGGTGAACACACCGTGGATGACCCGTTCGACGGTGGCGAAGACGTCGTCCTGCGTGACGAACGACATCTCCAGGTCGAGCTGGTAGAACTCGCCCGGCGAGCGGTCGGCGCGGGCGTCCTCGTCGCGGAAACAAGGGGCAATCTGGAAGTAGCGGTCGAAGCCCGAGACCATCAGCAGTTGTTTGAACTGCTGGGGGGCCTGCGGCAGGGCGTAGAACTTCCCCGGGTACAGGCGGCTCGGCACCAGGTAGTCGCGGGCCCCCTCGGGAGAACTGCTGGTCAGGATCGGGGTCTGGAACTCATGGAACCCCTCGGCAAGCATGCGGCGCCGGAGGCTGGCGATGACGCGCGACCGCAGGAGGATGTTCTCGTGCAGTTTGTGGGTGCGCAGGTCGAGGAAGCGATAGGTCAGACGGGTCGCCTCGGGAGTCGTGCTGTCTTCATGGAGAGGGAAGGGAAGAACCTCGGCCGGCCCCTGCAGGGTGACCTGGGCGGCCTCGACCTCGATCTCCCCGGTGGGCATCTTCGGATTCACGTTGCCCTCGCCGCGGTGCCGCACCACCCCCTCTACGGTGACCACCGACTCGAGCCGGATGGACTCGAACGCCTGATGGGAGGGGGATCCCGGCGGCACCAGGACCTGCGTCAGGCCGTAGTTGTCGCGCAGGGTGACAAACAGGACCCCGCCCAGGTCGCGCTTGTGCTGGACCCAGCCGGAAATCCGGACGGTCTGGCCGATGTGGGAACCGCGCAGTTCCCCGCAGTGGTGGGTGCGATACTGATGCATGGATGACCCTTTCTCGATCTCGAAGTGGCAACGCCGCGCCGGGGCGCGGGGCAAGTGTACCGCACCGGGCAGACCGTTGGCAAGCTTCC
Source organism: uncultured bacterium (assembly GCA_964554555.1). Taxonomy (GTDB): domain Bacteria; phylum Muiribacteriota; class Ozemobacteria; order Ozemobacterales; family Ozemobacteraceae; genus Ozemobacter. The sequence goes on along the minus strand of CAZKPI010000429.1, from coordinate 331 downwards.
CCAACCCGAAAATCCTGTTCTGATGGGGGTTGGAGCCGGATCATCCCGAAGCGGGAACGGCCAGGGAAGGCCGCGGCCCCGCCGCCGGGGGCCCGGCTCCCCTTCCGGTGACCCCTCCCCTGGCGCCGGTCCCTTTCGTACCCAGCCGTGACGATGGGAAAGATCGCGTATCACCCCGTTCCCGACCGAATCGGGGGGGAGGGAGGCCCCAAGCCGGGAAGCCCCCGCGTGGACAAGCCGCCAAGCGGGATCCAGCCATCCAGGGGCAGGGTATTTCCAGCACGTCCTCCCAGGGCAAACGCACACCTGACCCCTGCATCGGCAGAAGAGA
>CAZKPI010000428.1:0-4980 GCA_964554555.1 uncultured bacterium | reverse complement strand
CGTGGAAGGCCGGGAAGGCCGGGCGGCCCCGGTCATCAGGCGGGCGCCGCGCGGAGGGGGTGACGGTCAGAAAACGCCGGAAACCTCGCCCCAGGACTTCTCCTGTTCGGTCTTCTCGTCGATCTTGATCTTGAGAGTGTCGGCCCAGCTGTCCCAATTGTGGATCTCGATGGGGTCGGTGTCGGTGGTCTCGTCAATGAACTTCAGGAAAAAGTTCAGGACGGTGAACAGGGGCATGCGCTGTCCGCTCGCCCGGTCGACCAGGTAATAGCCGCTGAAGCCGGCGTTCGGTCCCGAGACCCCCATGACGTTGCAGTTGGTGATCCGGTATTCGTAGTCGTTTTCGACCTTGTAGATTTGTCCCTTGTTGTTGTGGAAGATGATGAACTTGCCTGCCCCTCCGGTCTCCACGGTGGGACCGGACGGCATGGTCGGGGTGCCGGTGCCGATGTAGGTGATCAGCACGTCGCCCTGCCAGGCGAACTTGTACTGGTTGCTGGTCTGGACCTCCGACAACCGGCCGGCGAAGGCCACCGGGGGGAGATCCCGGGGGATTTGGGAGAAGCCTCGCTGGGCCAGGAACAGCTCCACGGCCGTCTTGGGCCCCTGGGGGGTGAAGGTGGCGATGAAATCGACCCCTTCCACCACGTCCACCGGGTGGCCGGGGATGGCGATGGAGATCGCCTGCCGCACCTCGCCGTCCGTGGTTTTGACGGGGAGACTGCCGAGAGCGACCAGAATGTTGCCGAGCCGCTGTTTCTTTGCTTCGGGGGCGAGATCCCAGTCGGTGCTGAGGAAGAAATGCTTCAGCACCTCGGCCAGGAAGGTGTTCTTGAGGAACCAGGTTTCGCTTTCCGAATCCGCTTTGAGGACCGGACCGCTGTAGGTATCACGCCCTTTCAGGGCCGCCCGGAACTCGGGGACGGACCAGGTTCCCGTGGCGGCCAGCGGGTTGGCCCGGAGATTGGCCACGAGAGCCCGGTTTCGCGCATAATTGGCGGCATACTGCAGTTGGTCTTCCTTGAGATACTGGGCAACGGCCTTCCGGGAGTCAAACAGGTCGATCGAGGAAAAGCCGGGAATCCCCTCCACTTCGTCGGGGGTCAGGATCTTGAGATTGATCAGCTTGCGCAGGGTGGTGGTCTCCTGGAATTGGCCGCTCTTGGCCTTGGGATGGATCGGGTTGACACCCATGGTCGAGCCGCCCGCGTCATATTTCGGTTCGGGGCTGATGACGAACTTGCCAAAGCCGTAGATCCGTTCCCGGCGGTAGGTGGCGATGACGGTGACCTTGATGTGATCGAGGAGCTGGATCTCCTCGCTCCCGACCTTTTTGGGCTTCTTGCGGACGAAATCGTCGAAATAGATGCGGACATGGCCGAGACCGTTGGCGCTGTCGAACTCATAGGTGCCCTCCGATTGCGGGGCGTAGAAGCGGCCTTCCAGGAGTTTTGCCTCGGCGATGCCAAGACCTGCCCGGGCGAGGTAGACGAGGGTTTTCTGGGCCACCATGTGGTCGAGGATGGACCGTTCGTTGGAGGAAAAGTAGGCCAGACCCCCCAGGGTGATGCCGAGAAAGAGCAGGCCCGCCAGGATCAGGACGAGGGCCATGCCCCGCCGCGGCGGGATGACGCGAATCGCAAGATAGTACAAGACATTCATGGCAGGGTCTGATACATCGACAGCTGGTTGCGGATCGAGAAATCGACCTTGTCCTTGCGGACGGTCAGGACGAACTCGAGCAGGTTTTCCTGGGAAAGCCGGCAGGAGAAGCTTGCCGCAAAGGGGAAGAGATTGCGCGCCTGGTCGGTGTTGTAATTGTAGTGCATCAGCCCGTCCTGGCTCAGGAAGATTCCGACGATTTCGTTGCGCTGGTTCTTGAAGATGAGGTGGGGCGAGAACTCCTGGGTCACGCCGGCGGGGTGGACGATCTCGCTGGCCAGGCTGAGATCCCGGCTCAGCACGTAGGAGGCGTTGCGCAGACGGGTGGCCCATTCCAGGCGCTCCTGCAGGCCGAGGGAGCGGGCGGCATACTGGATGCCCCGCGTGCAGAAGGCCAACAGCAGGGCCAGGACACCGGCGGCGACCAGCACCTCGACAAGGGTGAAGCCCTGCCGCCGGCCGGTTACAGCTGTCATCACAGCCCCTGCTCCCAGGAGCCGGTGGCCACGACCAGGGTTTCCCTCTGCGGTACGAAGGTGAACAGATCGAACCGCTTCCGGTTCCCCCAGGTGGTCACGATGTTCACTTCGTACCCGCGGTCAGGCGCCGCGGCGGCCCGCCGCACGGTGCCGGCCATCTTCAGCCCGGTGAGCCACTTGACCTGCTCGGGGCAGAGGCCCCTGACCTCGGCGGTGAGGTCTTCGTCCTGGATGTAGACGGTGTCGGAGGCCTCGAGGTTGTTGATGATCTGGATGTACTTGTGGAGCTGGTGCTCGGCGAGGTTCATCGCGATGGAATGATCGCTCAGGTCACGCACGGTGACCGCCTGACTGCCGAACAGGCTCATCATGGGCAGAAAGCCGATGGCCAGGATGCCGATGGCCAGCACGATCTCGATGAAGGTGAACCCGGCCGGGGAGGGAACCCGGTGTCTCTTCGCCATTGGCTTTCAGCGGGCGGGGGGGTGGTAGGTGTCGGGGTTCAGTTCGGGAAGCGGGGCGGGGCGGCCGACGACGCCCTTGGCGTCGATCTCGAGGCGTTCTCCGGCTTTCAGCGGCTGGGTGGTGCCGCCGGCCTCGACGGAGATCTGCCCTTCCAGGAGGTCGGTCCGACTGCTCTGGTCGGGGTTGACCGTGACCTGGAGGGTGGTTCCCCGGATGCCGAGGGTGGCGAAGGGGACCTTGATCCGGTATTCGCCGTTGACCTTCTTGAATTCGAACCGGGCCGATCCCTTGAACAGCGTCAGGGCATTGGGATGGATCTGGATGGCAGTGTCAGGCTTGAGCGTGAACCGCGACTGGTTGGCCACCTCATTGAGGATGGCCTCCTTTCCGGAAACATTCTGGATGAAGTCTTCGTGGAAGAAGGGGAAATCTTTCTCGGGAAGGAAGGAGAAAGCCCGGTTGGCGCGCTTCAGCTCGGTCGGGAGTTCCAGGTCGTTGCCGAACCGGAAGGCGGGCTCCCCCTGGCCGGCGGGAATCTGGTTCCCTTCCCCTTTGGCCAGCTTCCGGGGGGCGGCTCCGCTTCCCCCTCCCCCGCATCCGTAAAGCATCGGAACGGCCAGGACCAGCACCAACACCCACCTTCGGGCCTGGTTCACAACACCCATGCAACATCCTCCTCGGCCGGCCGGAGTGAAAAGCCGGCCCCCTCCAGGTTGGCAACGGTCTGTCTCTTGATATTCTACCCCCCTTTCCATTCGAAGGCAATGCGAGTTTGAGTGGCAGTCGGGTCACGGGGCGCCGGAACCAGCAAGAATCGCCGTGTCCCGGTGCTGGCTGGGGAAGGGTGGAAGCGGATCACCCGGCCGGGGCCCGTAGCCGGCTGGCGACAAGAATGACGCGGCGGGGGTGCGCCAGCCTGGACCAGCCCGCCAGTTCATGCCCCGGAAACCCGCATTCCCAGAGCCCCGTCATTCTGGCATGCGGGATGCTTGCATGGAGGCGGCACAAGGGTTGTGGCACAGCAAGCGAACGGGGGAGGAGGGCGGCGATGCAGGCGGAAACGATGGTTCGGGGAAATCCCGGCGGGATGACCAGGCGGCAGTTGCTGGAGATGGTGAAGGCCCGGTTGCCGTTGCGGTGGTTCATGCTCGTGATCCTGGCGCTGACGGGGGCGGCCTGGCTGGCCATCAACGCCAGCCTGTATGCCTGGGGCCTGACCGACCTGGTGGCCCGCTACACGGTCTGCGCTCTCCTGACCTACCTGGCGTTCTTTCCCATCGTGAAGGGGTGGTTGTACGCCTATCCCTTCCTGTTTCGTTTCCTGCGGAACGGCGCCGACCAGGTGGTGAGCGCTCCCGTCGATACCTTCGATGCGGGCCTGGATGTGTGCAACCTGGTGGCCGACCTCACCGCGCGGGGTGGTGACACGGTGCAGGCCTCGGCCAATCTGCTCGATGCGGCCCGCACCGCCGGCGACCTGGCCGAAACCACGCGTGCCGTGGCCGACGCCGGCCGTGCGGCGGCCGAGGCTGGAAAAGCGGCGACCGACGGCGGATCGGTGGCGGCTGACGCGGCCTCGGGGCTTGGCTGTCTGGACGCCGATGCGATTGTGCTGGCGGTCATCGGCCTGTTCATCGGGGTGATCTTCAGCGTTTTCATCTTCTTCGTCTACAACGCCCCCGACATCCTGTCTGAGACCATCCTGCAGATGGCGGTGGGCGCGGGGGAAACGGCGGGCATGGCCGAGTGGTCCGATGCCGACTGGAAGACGGTCCTGGCGGAACAGACGATCGGCGGCTTCCTGCTGGCTCTGCTCAGCTGTTTCATGATCGGGGCGGTGACCACCGGGCACTGGCCCGGAACCACCACCATGGCCCCCGTCTGGAAGGCTCTCTGGAAAGCGTTTTGAGCGGATGGCCCCTTGGCGGGGCGCGAAACCTGCGTTGCGCGCCCCCGCCCGCGGCGGCCAAAGGGCCCGGCTGACGTCGTGCCGGTCGGGCCCGGCCAGGGCCACACCGTATCCCAACGTCCCCTTCCCCTCCCTGCCGGCGGCCGGAAGGCCCCGGTCGGGAGGGGTTCGTATCAGGGAGGGGTTCCGGGAGGGCCTCCCGCCAGCCGGCGGGGGGAACGCCCGATGAACCGGGGATGATCGGAGATCTGGACGAATGGCGAGGGCGGCCTGGGACGGGCCATCCTCGAGCATCCCGCGGACGACCTGCTGGCGTGTTTTCTATTCCAGGATTTTCGGGCCAGCCGGCTTGGGGGGCGGGGCGGGGGGCGAGGGGGTGGTCGCCGGGGGGGCTCCCCGCGGGGGGGGGGGGGCACGCGGCCGGGGCGGGCGCTATAGACGAGGCTGCCGGGGATCAGCCAGTCC
>CAZKPI010000427.1:2675-4998 GCA_964554555.1 uncultured bacterium | reverse complement strand
ACGAACTGACCGCTACCACCGAGCCCCCGCTTCCCCTGCCGACTCCTGACGCGAGTTTCACGGTCCGGTACTGCGCCACCCCCGTCCTGAGCGCCAGTCTGCCGCCCCGCCTGGAGATCGCCTTCCCCCCAATTGCGACCACCACTCTTTCGAGAACGGCGACAGGGATCATCGCCTCTGCCTCCGTGAGCCGGCTCACCGGGCCCAACATGGTTGACCTGGCCACCGACACCTTTTGGAACCCGGGCCCCATCAAACCAGGATCCTACGAACTCACCTTCTGGCGCGAAGAGTACAAGTTCCCCCCGGGGGTCTGGGATGTCGAAAAGTTCACGTTTCAGCCCTGCTATTGCATCTACGCCAGCAGTGCGAACTTTCCCTTCAGCTGGGAACTCCAGAGTAGTAACCAAAAAGACAACGGATTCAGCACCTTCGATCGGCGGGAAGAGGTCTATTGCGTTCCCGGTTGGAACAACTTCCATTTGGCGGCGCCCCCTTCGCCCGACAAGAAGTACTTTCGGCTCGTGGTTTCCCAGTTCGACGGTGCCGGCCTGTCCATCGGTGAGGTCTACTTCCCTCGCGCCACCGACCCCATACCTGGCCAAACCACCCTGCCGGCGACCCCGACCTATACCGTCCGGGCGAATGTCCACACGAGTTCGGCCTGGCGCCTGACCGACGGCGACACCAGTTTTTTCTACAACCCCCCGAAGCAGGTGCCGCCGTCCGGCCCGGGGAATCTTATGTCAACCATCTCCGGGCGTCGAACGTTCACCAAGTGCAGGAATATCGTATGTTCTGCACTGATACCTGGTTCCCCACCTCCTGGCGGTTGCTCGGTAATGACGGCACGGCGACCCATACCCTGCATGTCGGAACCGCCGCGATCTGGGGGGCCAACAGCTGGTCGACCTTCTCCTGTGGCCCTTTGGTTCCCGTGATCACCCTTCAGTTACAAGTGACTTCATGGTCGGGCACAGGCCTGTCGATGGGTGAAGTGGAGTTCATCCGATCTCCTCCGCCACCCCCACCCCCATTGTTCATTCCGCCGGTCACTCCATTCAACCGGTTTGCCGATGCCAATGCCAATGACGCCACGGAGAACAATCTGGTCGACAATGCCCCAGGAAATTATTGGAACACCGCCCTTGATCCGCCCCCCTTTGCTGGTACCGAAATCTACCTCATCGACCTGATCGCGCCTTACCCGTTCGTTGCCTCCCAGTGCCGAATGTACTGTGCCGGTTCCAACAACCCCAGGAATTTTCGGTTGTCCGGCCGAACGGCGGCGGGAGGTTGGCAACTTCTCAAAACCTGGAGCAACGAAACCTGGCCGCTGTCTGGGGGATGGCGGACCTTCGACTTCCCCGAACCCCCCGTTCCGGCCAGTTATGCGGTTTGGCGGCTCCAGATCGACGCCTATAACGGCACGGGGGTCTCTATTGGCGAGTTTGATTTCCCGCACATGTATGTCCGGTCGTCCGACCCAGCGGTCTTCGAACCTGGGAGCCTTCTGCGGGTCGAGATTTCCGTGGAGCAACCAGGAAACCCGGCAGAGAATTCCAGGATGCAGTTCCTGGTGGGCCGGCGGGGGGATGAGCCCTGATGGCGAAAGGGCGGTGCGGCGGGCGACCGCGGGGGTTCTCGCTGATCGAGGTGCTGGTCTCCTCGGTCGTCTTTCTGGTCATCTTCATGGGCCTGGCCACCGGCCTGCAGAGCATCCTGATGGTCAACCACCTGGCGACCGGTACGAGTGAGTGCCTCGACCGTTACCGCCTGGGCATGCGGGTGCTCAGGTATGGCGATGGGACCATTCCAGGGATGGCCGCGGCGGCATCCGCGACGATCAATGCCAACGGTCGTCTTGCCTTTTGGAACCCCGCAACTCCAAACAACTGGGAATGGGGCCTTGCCACAGGGACCTTATTTGCCCGGATTTTGCCGGGAGGCACTCCCGTGGTGGTGATTGGCGACGACCCCGATTCTGTTGCGGGGGTGCGGGTTGCCTCCCCCACGACAGGGCGCTGGGTCGAAGCGACGACCTCGGCCAGCGGGTCCTGCATGGTACGTCTGCGTTTGCGACTTTTTTATGACATCAACCATCATCCTTCGCTGGGGAACCACGTTTGCGACGGCAACGAGCCGGAGATGACCATGCAGACGGCCATCTTCCTGAGGAATTCCGACAAATGAACGGCTTGGCCCGGCGTGGTTCGATGACGGCTTATGCGCTGATCCTGGTTCTGCTGGCCGCGATGTTTATCGCTCGCTTCTCGGTGACCAGCCTGAATACTCAACTGGTCAACCGCTTGGCCCTGGCCGA
>CAZKPI010000427.1:0-2656 GCA_964554555.1 uncultured bacterium | reverse complement strand
GCAGGGGGCCGAGGCGGGCCTGGAACTGTGCCTTCGGCTGGCCACCAATACATTCTACTTCGTGGGGGATACGCCTCCCAGCTTCACGGTGGATTTGAGGGGAGGCGATGGGACCCTGGCCAGCATGACCATCTGGTTTGACATGGAATTCATCCCCGGCAATGGGCTTTTGTGCAGTTCCACCGCGGCCGTTTTCGATCGAACCATCCAGCGCGACCCCGATGCACGTCCAGTGGCGCGTCGGACGCTGACGAATCTGGTGCTGGTGAACGAGGCTTTGCCTTGCAACAACAAGCGGTTCGGGGGAACCTGGGAGAAGCCATGACGGGCTTGGCAGGAGGGGAAAAGGCCGATCGCGTTTCCTTGCGATTCCGCCTTTCCCAAGAAGGAAAGCCAAATCCATGAAGAAGCCAAAAATAAGGAATTTCCATTTTTTCATTGGAAGCGGAGGAGAGTGGTTTTTGGAAAACTCACGATTCGACGGATTGCATCGATTGGACGAATGCACCCATCGGAGTTTTTCCCCAAATGCAACCTGCCCTCAAAATACCCCGTGCGGCCTTCCAACGCGAAGAATGCCGCCAAGGGTAAGCCGGAGAATAGGCCGATGACTGGCATGGTAAGCGGGGTGGGAAGAGGGTTGGGGAAGGAGCCGGAGGCGGCGGGGGCGGTGTTGCGGCTGGCGGGGGTTTCGAAGACCTATGCGCGGGTGGTGGGGGAATCGCTGGCGCGCGGGCGGCGGCAGGTGCTGGCCGATGTCGGGCTGACCATCCGGCCGGGCGAGATCTACGGGTTTGTCGGGCTGAACGGGGCGGGCAAGACCACCAGCATCAAGATCGCGCTGGGGCTGACCCATCCCGATGCCGGCACGGTGGAGGTGTTCGGCGAGCCCTGGTCGCCCCGGACCTGCGGCCGGGTCGGGTATGCCCCCGAGAAGCCGGCCTTCTCTGACTTTCTGACCGGCGCCGAGATTTTGCAGTTCGCCGCCCGTCTGCTCGGGGTCTCGCCTTCCGACCAGCGGTACCGCGAGGTCCTCGAGCGGGTCGGGTTGTGGGACGACCGCGGCAAGCAGGTGGCCCATTATTCGAAGGGCATGCAGCAGAGGCTGGCGCTGGCCGCCGCCATGCTGCACGACCCGGACCTGTACGTCCTCGACGAGCCCAGCAGTGGTCTCGACCCGCTCGGGCGGCGGCTGGTGAAAGAGATCATGCGCGATCTGCGGCGGGCGGGGCGCACCATCTTCTTCAGCACGCACATCCTGGCCGACGTGCGCGAGATCTGCGACCGCATCGGGGTCATCCACCAGGGCCGGATGATCTTCGAGGGTACGCTCACCGAGTTCAACCCGGGGGGCGGCGATCTCGAGGAGCGGTTCGTTTCCCTGTTGGGCACCCAGACCGCTTGTGCACCCACGCCCTGACCCGCAGTGTTGATGAGATCCGGGGTAGTCAGGCTTGGTTACTTCAATTTGTCCTTCTCATCTGGTTCAACATCCGGAACCCTGGAAAGAATTCCTTCGAACTTTTTCCTCGAACCTCGCTTGCCTCTTTCTTCCAGGTAGTTTTCGGTCAATAGAGCCGAAATCTTCTCTGCAACCGCAAGGGTAATGAATTGGTTGATGGAGACATCTTCGCCATCGGCCAATTGCCGGACCTTGTCGTGAAGGTAATTTGGAAGCCTGATTGAAATTGTGCTCATGGATTCGTTCCTCCGATCAATTTGAGAAACTGATTTGGAGTGACAACCTTGACTCCAAAGAAGTTGGCTTTTACAAAATCTCTTGTATTGAAAGTTACAATATAATCTGACTTGGACGCAACGGCAATCTCCAGGACCATTTCATCGTCTGGATCTCGAAGAGTCGGACGCCACAGATAATAGATGTTGAATCGCTTGCCTGTTTTGCATAGATAATCCACAAAATCTTCTATGTCTTCACTGGATAACAACTGGGGGTCAGCTTTGGTCTTTAGCACCTCTTCATATTCCAGGATCAAGGAGACGGAAATACAGAATTCAAATCTCCCCTGGCCCAACAAGGAAAGAATCTTGAAGCTGGCCCCTCGTTTCGAGCGTAGACCGGCCACAAGAACATTGGTATCTAGAACTACCTTTCTCGGCAGCATAATAGTATTGTATGTGATACTGACGATTACGTCAATCGTCCAGGTTGCCTTGGCCCCCAGATTTGGTCTGATCGCCTGCGGATGTGGTGGAGGGCCAAGGCCAAACAGGGTTCAGCGGGCCCGTCCTCTGCGACTTCGCCGCTGCCCGCCGTTGGAGAAAATTGACTCCCCCTCGGGTACATGGTAGGGTTGGAAGACGATTTCTGTTTTCATTCCATCCATTCCAGGAGGATTATTGTACATGGTTCGCGTCATAGCGGTTCTCATGATCTGTTCCCTCGCCTTCGGTCTGATCGGGTGCACCAGCACCCCGCCCGCGGGCACCCCCATGACCCCCGAAGAGGCGAAGGCCAAAGGTGTGACCCTGCGGGATGCCAACGGCAATCCGATCGTCGATCAGACGGCCGCTCCGGCGGCGGCGCCCACCACGCCCGGGACCCCGGCGCCGACCGAGACCATCACCGACGCTCCGGCTCCTGATGCCCCCGCCGCCCCGGCGGCCCCGGCCCCCGCCGCTCCGGCCCCCGATG
>CAZKPI010000426.1:1399-5003 GCA_964554555.1 uncultured bacterium | reverse complement strand
CATGATAGCCCCTCCTTCATCGAGGTACAAGGGGGGGGAGACTGAACGGTTACCCTTGAACTTCCGGGAGGGGTCATTGTGGATGGCGAACAGTTTCAGGATGATCAGGTGTTCGGGCTGACGACGGGGAGTTCCAACCCGCTGAACACCGTTCGGGGCTTGGCGGCCTGGAAAATGGCCTGGGCGGTCGGAACCGTCGACCTAGACGAAATCGAATCTGACCTGGTCGATCGGATGAAGGTGATTGGAAAACCCTTCCGACCGATGGAGGGTTTCGAAACCGAGAGGCTCGAGGTAGCCCATGATACTGGTCTGGTATTCACAGCGGGTGATGAAATCGACGTCCCGCGTGGCCCGAGAATTACCCATAGGCCTGCAGGGCAAACGCCCCGATCAGGGCATACTCGAGCCCTTCCCGGGAAAAGAAGTCGGCCATGCCCCGGAACCGGCTGGTGAACGAGTCCACGCCTTTTGCCAACCCTGTCGGCGGTCAGAAAAACCCGGCCAGTCAGGCAAAGGCGATCACGGGAACGGAGCGCCTCCGGGAAAAGGAATCCTTGTGCAGCTTGATCCGCTCGATCTCATGAAGGGTTGCAGCGGTCAGGTAGGTTTCCCCGCAATGGGGGCAACTCATGACGGGAACATTTTCCATGACGAAAAGGGTTTCCCCGCTCCCGTAACTCCGGCTGACCCGGCGGGTTTTCACCCCTTTCACGCCGCACACATCGCATTTCATCGGCTTCCCCCTATTCCATTAGGCGATGCTGGAAAACACTCCCCCGTGGGAACCCGCCTGACAACACACCTCGGCCCTTCACCAAGGAGGGATCGCGCTTTGCCCCAGGAACCAGGACTGGCATTCCTGGCTTCGATTTCCAATAGGACAACTCCCGACCACCTCATGGTATGGCTTTCCGAACGGCCTCCATCAGGGCAGGGAGATGGTCAACGACGATCTCCCAGATGATCTCGGGATCGATGATATCGTAGGCGTGCACCATGATGTTGCGCAGGCCGATGACCTTCTTGTGGTCCGGAAGGCGGGCAGCTTCGGCCGGGAACTGTCTGGCCATTTGGGAAACCGCTTCCCCGATGATGCCGAGCTTCCGTTCGACCGCAGCCTGGACAAGGCTGCTCGCCAGGAACGCCTCCTTGTTGAGCCCATGGAAGAACCTCTCGATATCCTCGATGGCCATCCTGATATCGAGGAAGAGCTTTTCAGGCTTGTGAAGGGAAGACATTGACGCGGGTTTTCTCAATTCCCTCGAGAAAGTAGGGGTTCCGGATGCCCTTTCGGGATACGAGGTCGACTTTTCGGGAGAGGATTGACTGTAGGCGTTCCTTCAACCCGAGGAACCTTCCCAGCAGGTCGGAGTGGCCTGGTTCGAACTCGACCAGGAAATCCAGGTCGCTGTCTTCCCGGAACTCTTCGGTGGTTGCCGAACCAAAGAGGTCGAGAGTCGCCACGTGCAAATCGCGGCAGACCGTGGCGATCATGGCAGCCCGGGACCGGATGTCGAACATGGCCAACCTCCAGCTACCATTCTACCCTCGGACGAAGGGCAAAACAAGAGGGCCTCCGCGCAGGAACCCTCTTCAGATCAGGACTTGGGGTCTACGACTTAGAACCGGCTGAACAGCTCGGCCCAGAACATGCGGCCCCCCTGTTTCCATTCATGCCACCTTGGTATTTTTGGGGGCTTTGCCGCGTTGGTGCGATTCTTTCCATTCCCGGGCTTTTCGTTCGAACCAGGCGATCTTCTCGGGGGTGGAGAGCCCTTTGATCCCGTTGTAGATCCGGTCACGAGCTTCCCGAACCATCTTCACGCAGTTGAATCTCTTCATTTTCAAAGCGCGGTCACCTCTGGGATTCTTTGCGGGCGAGGGGAACAAGAACCGGAATGCCAAGAGCTCCTGTTTACCGCCTTGAACGCCATCAAGTTCTCCGGGGCAATCCGAGTTGGGCCCGGATGAGCTCGCACAAGGTCTCCTGGATCTCGGCATGTCGGGGAACAGGAGCTGATCGTCCAAGGCGGGGATTCTCGTAGATATCGTGCCGGCCCCCACTGCGCTTCAGAAAACAACCCCGATCAACCAGTTCGCGGATGAAGTTCTTTCGCTTCAAAACTGAAAGGCCAGATCCTTGGTCTTGAACTTGGTGGTAGGGAGAGGGGCTTCTTCAGCGATCATCAACCCATAGGCATCCCGAATGTTCTCTTCGAGCTCCTTCAGGGTTTCCCCCTGCGAGAAAACCCCGGGGATCTCCCGGATCCGCCCGACGTACCACTCTTCGTCCTTCCAGTATTCCAGGGTGAAATGCCGTTCCATAGGTGCCTCCATCGCCATTTTTTCCATTTTACGACAGATCTTCCAGGCAAGACAAGAGGGCCCCCTTACGGGGGCCCTCTTCAGATCAGGACTTGGGGTCTACGACTTAGAAGCGGCTGTAGAGCTCGGCCCAGAACATGTTGTAGTCGTAGTCGCCGGCGATACCACGGCCAGCATCAAAGCCCTTGATGTTGGCATTAGCAACACCAGCGGAGGTGCGGCCAGCAGTGACGGCATTGCCGGTCATATCCATCATGGTGTAACCCACGCGGATGCGGGTGTTCTCGGCGAGCTGATAGCGATACTCGAAGGTCAGAACCATCGCTTCGGCGTCGGAGGTCCCGAAGTTGTTCCACTGGTCATACACGGTGTTGGTCTTGGTGCAACCAGCGGGGACGTCGGCCTGGCCAGGGAACCGGCCATAGAAGGAGCGGGCCATGTCGTTGGACACAGTGTCCTTCAGCTCATCCAGCCAGTCACCAGCGAGGCGGAAGTAGTGCTTGGTGTTCCGGGGGCGGTATTCGACCTGGAGCTTGAGGTCATACATGTTCATCAGGCCCTGCTGGAAGTACAGGTTCCCGCGGCTGATGTCTTCGTAGGGGGTCTCGATACCGTCGTCGTAGCGGCGATCGTTGTCCAGGCTGAGGGGCCCGACGTTCTCGTCGGTGCCGAAGGTGTAAGCCAACTTGGCAGCCCACTCCTTCTTGCTGTCCCACTTCACGCCGGCGTGGCCAACCCAACCCTGCATGTCGATGCTGGAGAAGTTGTTGGTGTTCACAACGGCACCGGTGAAGAAGTCAGCTTCGTAGTTGTTGTAGACGAACCCAAGGTCGTAGTCCCAGTGACCTGACTTGCCAATGGGGCCCTTGGAACCGAACTCGACATCCCACATCTGGTCGGACTTCTGGCACTTGGCACCAGCGGCAAGGGCAGCGGCGGTGGGGGCGGCCAGAGGATAGATGCTAGCAGGAGCAACGGGAGCGGGAGCGAGACCAGAAATCTGGCCGGCATCGCCGGCGCCAATCAGGCCACCATAGAGGCGGTTGATGCGGTTGGGCTCGTCCTGGCCGAAGAAGTTCAAATACAGGTCGTGATCGCGGTACTTGGTGCCAAGGGTCAGGCCCCAGATCTGCCGATAGTCATTACTGGGGAGAGCGGTGGAGTTGCCATCTTTATAGGAACCCTGATGGCGGTCATAAATGGCCATAACAGCGACATCGACATCGCCAGAGCGCTTGTAGTATTTGGCGGCATCGACGTAGTCGCTGAGCAGAAG
>CAZKPI010000426.1:0-1389 GCA_964554555.1 uncultured bacterium | reverse complement strand
CGCGTAGAAGTTGCGGCCGAAGGTGAAGTCGCCACCAAAGCGGAACATGTCTTTGATGTGCAAGTAAGCGAGATCGACGTTCAAAGAAGCGTCGGCATTGTTCCGGGTCGCGTTCAGGAAGCTACTCTTCCACACGTTGCCGGCGTTCAGAGCGGTCTGGGCACCCTCATTGAACTTGTCCAGCATGTGCCAGCGGGCCACAGCGGTGATGTTCTCATCAATGTTGGCCTTGAACTGGAAGCGGAGCTGGGTCTGGGTCTGGGCGTTGTTGTAGTTGCCAGTGGCAGCGCGGAGGTTGAGGGCGTTGCTATAGGCGTTCCAATCGCGGTTGTGGATCAGGGAGGTGTGGCGAACGAGCATGTCGCCGGAGAGCTTCACTTTCTCCATGCCGCCCTTGGCCATGTAGTCCTTGATGCCCTCAACATCCTTCTTCAGGGTGCTGACATCTTCCTTCACGACCTGCATGTCGTCTTCGAGAGCCGTGACTTTGACGCCGAGCAGAGCGAGCTCGTCGGCAAACTCGACGGTCAGTTTCTCGAGGGTCTGGAGGTCGGACTTGGTGACCAGGTTGGTCCCGATGCCCTTTTCCATCATCTGCTCGACATTGGCGAGCATCTTGGCCACGACCATGGCGAAGGCATACCGGGTGACGGACTTGTCGCCCTTGTAGGTGCCATCAGGATAGCCCATCAGGATGCCCTTGGCGGCCAGGGTGTTGACCGCATCATAGGCCCAGTGACTGAGAGGAACGTCGGAGAACGGATTGGCGCTGGCGGCCACGGTGGTGAACAGCATGGCGGCGATCAGCAGGATAGAGAAACGCTTCATGAAATTTCCCCCTTCAGGTATTTTTGGTTGAGATTTTTGGATGTTTGGGGGGCTCTGTCGGTTCTCTGCCTTCGAAGTTCTTCGGTTCCACTGAAGTGTCCACGTTTCCTTTAGCTTTCCCTTGAACTCTTCGGACTTCGGACCTCGGGAGACCTCCCCGGTGAGGCTTCGGCTCATCTGGCTTGGGCTACCTTTAAGGTTTCCACCTCCTTTCGTCGTACCCAGGCGATGCGATAAAACTGCTTAGACCTCGGGGCAAGAGTATATTGGAGCATCCATTCAAAGTCAAGAATTTTTTTTGGGCCGGCCGGACCCCCGCGAACGGGCCAGGCAAGCCACTTTGCACATACCAAGAAAATCTGTCATGTCCGACCCGGTACAAATTTCTCCACACTGGCGGCCACCATTTTCACCGGCGACCCATTCCGGGAGTTCCGGCAAATTCTGGCGAATTCTGCGAATTCTGGGGACATGATACGGAACTCCGAATTCAAGTTCCGGAGTTCCGGGAGTTCCGGGGACATGATACGGAATTCCTCAGCATTCCGTATCATGTCCCCG
>CAZKPI010000425.1:1482-5008 GCA_964554555.1 uncultured bacterium | reverse complement strand
CACGCGGGCCGCGGCCTCGGTGCCGACGGGCAGGGGGGTGTTGCCGTCGAGGGCCGCGCCGGCCTCGAGGCGCATCGCCTCGGCGAACGACAGGCCCCGTTTGCCGCGCCGCGCCGCCCACTCCTGGAAGTGGGTCAGCACCTGGCCGAGCTTCTCAGCATCAACCTCGACCCAGCGCCCGCGCAGATAGACAAGCTTCTCCTGGCGGCGCCGGATGGCCTCCCACTCTTCGGCCGTCAGCGGTTCACCGTCGAGACAGAGGGAAAGGGAATAGTCCAGCATGCCCTTCCAGCCCAGTTCCGAGGCCGGCCGGCCGCCGATCTCGAGCTGGGCCTGCAGGGTCGGGCGCTGATTGGGCTTCCACCAGTCGGGCACCCGGCAGACGACGCCGGCGGCCTCGTAGACCGGGATCTCGCGCAGGAACTGGTAGGCTTCGGCGACGGTCCAGAGCAGGGGCTGGAAGATGCGGCGGCTGTCGAGGAGGCCCTTCAGGAAGGGGCTGGCGCGCCCCGCCCGGTAGACGGTGGCCAACAGCCTGATCAGGGCGGTACGGTCGGCGGCACCGGCAAACTCCTTCAGCGCCTCGCTCAGCGGCTGGTGCGCGGGCTTGCCGTGCGGGGAGATGCCCGAGGTGTAGGTGGCGAGGAAGGCGAACGGCCGTTCGGGGTCGTCTTCCTTGCGCTCGGCGAGGTGGAAGCAGACCCGGCCCAGCATGTTCCAGAGCGGGTTGACGGTCTGGAAATACTCGTCGACGGTTCCCGACCAGCCCTCGAGGATGTCGATGAAAGCGCGCCGCATGTGCTCCCAGAGCGTGCGCAGGGCGGGCTCGCGCAAATACTCGGCGCCGCGGAACGGCGGGGCGGTTTCCAGCCAGCGCAGGATCTCCTCGGCCGGGAACGGGACGGCGGGGTCGTGCCGGTTCCCCTCGAGGTCCTCGGTGCGCACCAGCAGGCGGATGAACAGCCCCGAAAACTCGCGCCAGAAGCGCAGGGTGGGCGGCAGTAAGGTGCGCGCCTCGCGGGCGCCCAGCAGAAACAGTCCGTGCCCGGTGCCCTGATCGAACGATTCCCGCAGACGGGCGGCGGTGGGCGGATCGGGGGTCTGCCCCTCGTCGGGGTCGTTCCACAGGTAGAGCCGGCCCTCGGGGCTGAAGCCAAGGCTGTTGGGGGGAAGGACGGGAAGTTCGGTTCCGGCGGGGTCGCCGCCCTTGAGGGCCATGACCATGGCACCGGCGCCAGCGTCGGCATCGCCGCCCATGTCCACGTCAGCTTCGACACCAGCCCCGCCGCCAGGGGCGCCCCCGGCGTTCGCGCTTTCCCCCGCCCCCGGCCCGGGGTTGCCGGCCGGGCCCGCGTCTTTCCCCGCCCCGATGCCAGCGGCCGGGGCCGAGTCAGCGGCGGTGCTCACGGCGTTCCCCGTTCCGACGCCAGCGGCCGGGTCGGAGACAACGGCCGGGCCCGCGTCTTTCCCCGCCGCGACGCCAGCGGCCGGGTCGGAGACAACGGCCGGGCCCACGCCGTTCCCCCTTCCGATGCCAACGCTGAGGTCAGCATCAGCGGTCGGACTGGAGAAGACGGGGCGGGGGGGGCGGTTGGCGGGCTTCACGGCAGGCGGCTTCGCTTCGCCTCAGGTGCGGTCGGCGTAGTTTTTGGCGATCCAGGCGCGGTATTCCCCGGTCTGGACGTCCTTGATCCAGGCGGCGTTGCCGAGGTACCAGTCGACCGTCTTCTCGAGCCCGTGCTGGAAGTCAACCGACTGCTTCCAGCCCAGCTCGCGCTTGATCTTCGTGCAGTCGATGGCGTACCGGCGGTCGTGGCCGGGCCGGTCGGGGACGTAGGTGATCAGGGGCTCGAAGGCCCCCGCGGGTTTGCCGAGGCGCGAGGCGACGATGTCGCACAGGTGGCGAAGCAGTTCGATGTTGCACCACTCGCTCTCCCCGCCGATGTTGTAGGTCTCGCCGGACTTGCCGCGGCAGGCGATGGTCCAGACGGCGTCGCAGTGGTCGCGCACGTAGAGCCAGTCGCGCACGTTCTTCCCGTCGCCGTAGACAGGCAGGGGCTTCCCCTCGAGCATGTGGCAGATCATCAGCGGGATCAGCTTTTCGGGGAACTGGTACGGCCCGTAGTTGTTCGAGCAGTTGGAGACCGTGACATCGAGACCGTAGGTGTGGGCGTAGGCCCGCACCAGGTGGTCGGAAGAGGCTTTCGAGGCCGAGTAGGGACTGCGCGGGTCGTAGGGCGTGGTCTCGAGGAACTTGCCGGTGGGGCCCAGCGAGCCGTAGACCTCGTCGGTGCTGACATGGTGGAACCGGCAGGGCCGGCCCTTCGCCTTGGCCTGGCGCGCGGCCTCGAGCAGGGAGAAGGTGCCGACGATGTTCGTCTGGATGAACTCGCCGGGGCCCACGATCGAGCGGTCGACGTGGGACTCGGCGGCGAAGTGCACCACCAGGTCGAACCCGTGCCGGTCGAAAAGAGCCGCCATCGCGGCCTGGTCGGTGATGTCGAGCTTCTCGAACCGGTAGTGCTTCTCGCCGGCCCTGGCGGCGAGATCAGCCAGGTTCTTCGGGTTGCCGGAATAGGTGAGCTTGTCGACGTTGACCAGCAGGCCGTCGAACCCGGCCTCCTCGAACAGGTAGCGGACGAAGTTGGTGCCGATGAACCCACAGCCGCCGGTCACCAGGATCTTTTCTGGGTGTGACATGGTCTCTCCTCGTGGGGGTGGATGTCAGGAATGGGCCGTCCCGGGTAGGGCGCCGAGATACCGCCAGGCTTCGGTCAAAAAGGCCGGGGCTTCATCGAGCGCGAGCCGGGCCTTCCCTTCATCGACGAAGGAGAAGGCCTCATCATCACCGGCTTCGCGGTCATCCTTGAGATTGGCGAGGAATCTTCCAAACCGGATATCGATCTTGCCCGGCTTGACCAGGAGCAGGCCAAACAGGGTGACGAGGCCGCGGTGGGTCTCCGCGCGCTGGCCTTCGGTCAACAGCAGGGCCTGGGCGGCATGGAATGCCGCATAGTAGGCCCGGGACACGGCATCGTCGAAGTCGCCGGCGGCCAGGAGACGCTCAGTGACCGACAGTTTCCGGGCCGCCTTTTCGAGGTAGCCCTCAATCAGGGCTGAGGTGGTCGAATCCAAGGGGGTGGCCCTCCTTCAGGACGTTGGCAAGGAACGGGGCGGGAATGGCCCGCAACCGGTCGAACTCGGCCCGGGTGAAGATCTTGAGCGACACGAGCCGGCCGGTGGCGAGCAGGGTCTGCATGACGGCGTTGTAACAGCCAGCGATGACGGCGGGGTCGCTTCGGGGCAGGACGATCAGCAGATCGTAGTCGGAATCCGGCCGCCAGTCGTCGCGGCACCGCGACCCGAACAGCCAGATCTCCTCGATGGCCGGCCGCCACGGGACGATGCCCCGCAGGAACCCCTGCAGGACGGGATCATCCAACGTCTTCCCCATTGGGCAAGTATATCGGAAATCAGGGCCCCCTTCCACTTTTTGAACCCTTCTCCGGAGGCGGACTCACCCACG
>CAZKPI010000425.1:0-1472 GCA_964554555.1 uncultured bacterium | reverse complement strand
AGCTGTCCCCCCTGACCATGGCACCACCATTCATTTCATTGATCTGCGAAGAAGGCTTGCCGAAGGGGCTTTGCCCCTTTCACCCCACCAGGGACCATGGCCATGGACCCTTTCTTCGTTTGCCGGGAACGCAGACCCATTCCCCGCGCCAACAGCTCCGCTAGGCGCTCCGTAAGGCATGAAACGGACCATGAAAAAAAGTTTCCCCGAAGGGGGCCGGCCGGCTATTCCTGGTCGGGTGACGGAACCGCGTTGCCCAACATCAAAAACCACCAGGAGGCTCCCCATGACCCCCATCCAGCCCTGTCTCCGCGTGCCGATCGTCCGGTTCCCCTTTCCCTTCCCGTATCCGCCCGTGCGCCGGCCAGGCGGGCCCCAGCCCTTCCGCTGGGCCATTGCCCTGCTCCTGGCCGCGGCGGCGATCGCCGCCCCGTGCCCGGCCCAGGTGGCCACGGTCACCGTGTCCATGTCGGGGGAAACCCTTTGCCCGGAGCCCGGACTCCCCATCGCCGAAGAAACCGAAGCCGAGGGCACCACCCCTGATTCCGCGGCACCTCTGGCCGAACGACCGCAGGCCCCCCTTGGCGGTTCAGCCTCGGAGGCCGACCCGGTAGGCGATCCGGGGGAGACCGGTCTCCCGCACTCCGAACGCGGCTCCGGGTTCCCGGCTGACGACGGGTTCGCCGAGGTGATTGCCGAGGGCGGCTCCCCGGTCTCGTGGCACACCATCCAGTACCGATTGCCGCCCGGCGAGACCAGCCGCACCTGGACCGTCCGGGTCGACCTGCCCGAGGCCGACCTGCAGGCCGGCCGGGTGTTCATCCGGCGCCACCTCGCGACCACCGACAGCCTGGAGGCGGTCCGCGAGGAACTGACCCGCACGACCTACACCGTCACGCTGTTCCTGAGCCGGGGCTATTTCACCTCGGGCAAGGGCAACCTGCATCTGCAGATCGAAAAGGGAACCCCGGCGACGGTCGAGCGCCTGCCGCCCCCCGCCAACCTGCGCATCGAGGAGGGCGGCACCCACGAACCCTTCCTGATCGCGTGGGACGGGGAAGGCGACTGGCTGGCCGCGACCGTCTACAAGAGGGCACTCGGCACCCCGATCTGGGAGCGGATCCTCGGCTACTCCGGGATGATGCCGACCATCGACCCCGCCCCTGTCACGATCGGCGGACACTACCTGCTGGTGGCCTCCCAGTGCGGCCGCGAGGCCCGCCTGTCACCGCCCGCCTTCCTGGCGTTCCGGGTTGAGGCCCGCAGTGAGTGGTGCCAGACCTGCAAGGGGACGGGCTGGCTCGGCCAGATCCCCGACGGCTGGCCGCACCCCGGCCCCGACCGCCACGATGCCAGTGGGGCTCCGCCCAAGCCAAGGATCAGCCATCCCGAGGGAAAGGCCTGCCCTCCGGAAGGGAGCACCTCCCGGCCTGGCATCGGACCGGAAGTGAGCCGGGAATCGGGCGGCGGCA
>CAZKPI010000424.1:0-5025 GCA_964554555.1 uncultured bacterium | reverse complement strand
GACGACGGGGGCGTCGCCGTCGGCGCGGAGGGCGAAGCGGTTGCCGAAGGCGTCCGTCTCGCGCGAGGCGAACCGGGCGAACAGCGCGGCGGCGAAGGCGGGGGCCGGAACCCCTTGCGCGATCG
This sequence comes from uncultured bacterium, assembly GCA_964554555.1. Lineage (GTDB taxonomy): Bacteria > Muiribacteriota > Ozemobacteria > Ozemobacterales > Ozemobacteraceae > Ozemobacter. The sequence goes on along the minus strand of CAZKPI010000424.1, from coordinate 4,900 downwards.
CGGTCTCCAGGGCCCAGCGGCCCTCGCCGGAATCCTCGACGCGCCCGGCGAGGCCGTCCAGGTGCGGATCATCGCGGAAGATCTCCTCGGCCAGCTCCAACAGCCAGGACCGCACGACGCTCCCGTGGTTCCACAGGGTGGAGATCCGCCCCAGGTCGAGGCCCAGCCCACTGCGTTCCATCACCTCGAACCCCTCGGCGTAGGCCTGCATCATGCCGTATTCCACTGCATTGTGGACCATCTTGACGAAATGGCCGGCACTGCCCGGCCCGACGCGGGCCCACCCGCCCGGACCCGCGAGGGCGGCAAAGACCGGCTCCAGATGCGCCACCGTGCCGGGGTCGCCGCCGATCATCAGGCAGTATCCCTTCTCCAGGCCCCAGATGCCGCCGCTGGTCCCGACATCAAGGAACCGGCGCCCTTCGCCGGCCATCCAGGCATGCCGGCGCCGGCTGTCGCGCCAGTCGGAATTGCCGCCGTCGATGATGATGTCGTCCCGCTCCACAGCCGCCGCCAGCGCGCGCAGGGTCTCCTCGGTGGCGGCCCCCGCCGGCACCATGCTCCAGACCGCCCGCGGGGCGGGCAGGACGGCCCGGAATCCAGCCGGGTCGGCCACCCAGACGGCGCCGGCCGCCTCGGCCTCAGGGCGCTTGCTCTCGGTGCGCGCCGTGCAGAACACCCGGTGCCCGTGTCCCACCAGGCGTTTGACCATGTTCATTCCCATTTTGCCGAGACCGACGAAACCGATGTCCATGACTGCCCTCCGCGGAAGGTTCCGGAGCGGGCCCGGATGGGGCCGTCCGCCGCCATTGTAGGAGGCCGGGGAACCCTTGGCAAGGGGGGGCGGGAGACCTCCCCGCTCGTCGGGGAAGAAATTTGCAGGTTTCCGAAATTCCCCCCTGGATAAATGGGGAAGTTTATGCTATCTTCCTTGCCGTCTTTTCCAAGAATCTCAGGGAGGTACTCACATGAAAAACGTTGAAATGACCGTCGAAGGCAACTATCTTGTCATCAAGATCGACCTGACCAAGGAATACGGCGCTTCCTCCTCCGGCAAGTCGGTCATCGTCGCGACCACCGAGGGGAACTATACCATCCCCGGCCGCGAAGAGAAGATCGGTCTCAACGTCTACCGGAAAAAGTAACCCGACCGGCGCGTCCCTCCTAACCCTCCACGGCGCTTCTGCGGTCTTTGCGCGGAAGTCGGTTCGTCGGCGAACCGGCAACCCCCTGTCCGGGGCGGTTGCCGGTTTGCCGTTCGGGCGCCGCCCCGTGGGCCGCGCCCCCCGCCCCCGCCGGATCGGCGGCTGAACCCGCAGGACGACCATGCCAACCCCCTCGCGCCGCCTGGCACCCTGGCTCCTGCCCTTCCTCCTGTCGGCCGCCCTGCTGGTCGTCCTGTGGGTGGGCCTTGCCTGGCGTCACGATTTTCACCGCCAGCGGGCCCGGGCGGCCTGGGAACAGGACGCCCGGGAAGCCCTGGCCGCCCTCCGCACCACCCACACCCTCGAGTCGCAGATCGACAGCATGGGGTTCGCCATGGCGAACCTCCTGTCGCGCCGGGCGGCACGCCACCCCCAGCGTCCCCTGACCGGCCGGGCGGTGCTGGCCGCCTGGCACCGCTGTTTCCCGCCCACCCACCGGATGCCGGGTGCCCGGCTGTACGCTTTCGCCTTCAGCCCCGATGGCCGGGCCCGCACCCTCGCCGCCCCGGGCCTCGCCGATCGCGGGGCGCGGGTCATGGCCGACCTCTTCCAGGCGTTCGCCCGCTTCTCACACCAGGGGAGACTGCCCCCCTCCCTGGCCCCCCGGGTCGGTCGACTCACCAAGGGCGTCTTCGGGGGGGATGCCGAACCCGGAATCCTCGCCGTCCACCGGCGGGGCCGGACCTCGCCGATCACCATCGACGGCCGGCGGGGGCGCTTGTTGTGGGAAATCATCGGCCCGCCGGCCAACCCCGCCGGGGGGTTCTTCCTCTTGTTGCCTGAAGTCCCCCTCCGGGCGCGCCTGCCCCTGGCGTGGTGTCTCGAGCGGGTGGCCGCCCAGGCCCGGGGCAGGCTTCTGCCGGTTCTCCTGCCCGCCGCCCGGTTCCGCGGGCGCCTTTCCCCCCTCTTCCCGCGATGCGGGGGGGGGCCACGAAACGCCAGTGACAGCCGCGGGGCGCGGGGCCAGGTCCGGTTGTTGGCCCGGCTGGATCGCGACCGGCCTGACCTGACGGCCGAAAAGACCTGGGAACTGGCGGGCCGCTGGGTGATGAAGGGGTTCTTTTCCAACGACCACCCCTACACCGCCTGGGTGTGTACCCCGGTCGAATCCCTGGTGCCGAGCCCCGTGCCCAGCCAGCAGAGGCTCCTCTGGGCTTTCCTGGCCGGATGGATGGTCGCGGCCGCCCGCCTGCTCACCCGTCCCCCTCGTTTCGTGTCTCTGCGCACCTCGTTCCGGGTTGTCTTCTTCCTGGTCGGGGCTTTTCCCGTGGCTGGCCTCCTGGTGCTGGGCTGGATTCATCTCGATGCCGAAGCGGAACGGGACATCCAGCGCGTGGGACGTGAAACCCAGGAGTGGATCGGCGACCTCGACTCCAAGACCGGCCGCGTCATTTCGTACCTGGCGGCTCTTTCCCAACAGGCGGTCAGCCAACCGGACTTCCTGCGGCGGATGGCCGGTTCCGGCCCCGTCAGCCTGCGGGCGGCTGGCGGGGCCGTGCGGGCCTTCTGGGCCCGGCACGGACTGCCCGCCGTGACCCTGTTCCTGTTCCGCCCGGGGGAGCCCGCGCTCGTCCTGCCGGAAAAGGATCCGTTCGGAGAGCCGAACCAGCCCCGCCTCGATACCATCGCCCCTCTCGTCCACATGGCCCATCACGCCAACCACCCCCCCGGCGGGCCGGTGCCGCCGCCGGTGCTCGAGAAATCCCAGGAATGGTGGGTGGAGGTCTACACCTCATTGGGGGCGGATGATTCCCGCAATCTCCTGTTCGATTTCGAGGAGACAGGCGACTTCGCCCAGCTGGAAGGAGGCACCCGGGCCTTCACCATCTCGCACCAGTTTACCCGCAACGCCGAGGTGCGGGGCTACCTGCTGGTGCAGGCCCAGGTCGACGAGGCCTTCCGGGTCTTCCTCGGGAGCCGGCTGGCCCGCGCTTCCCTCGAGCCGGGCCGCGCCGGGTTCCTCGGCCGGGTGACGCCCGGCGGCCAAACCCCCGTCCACCCGCCCCCCGAGGCGGGAATCTGGCAGACGTCCACCGGTGCCGCCCTGCAGAGACTGCTCTCCGAAACCGCCCGGGTCCGGGCCGGCCGGCTGGTCCGGACGGCGGATGCCCTCCTGGTGACCGGTCTGTGCGCCCGGTTCGTGCCGTTCGTGGTCGGGGTGCGGGTGGATCTGACTCAAATCCTGGCCCGGGCGTGGCGGGGGAAGGTCGGTCTCGCTGTGTTCGGATGCCTGGTGCTGGGCCTGGTCACCGCCCTCGGCCACCTCGCGGCCCGGTTCCTGATCGACCCGCTGACCCTGGTCGAGCGTGGATTACAGCGGGTCGCGAGGGGCGATCTGACGGTGCGGGTCGGCCTGCCCCGTGAGGACGGCCTGGGCGACCTGACGCGGGCGGTCGACCGGATGGTGGTGGGGCTCCAGGAACGGCGCAACCTGGGCCGGTTCGTCTCGGGAACCCTGGAGATGGCCTTGCAGGAAGGGCAGGCCGGCGTCTTCGACGCCCCGCGGCTGGTGCCCGGAGCGATCCTCGTTTCCGACATTCGCGGCTTCACCACCCTGTCCGAGCGGGAACCTCCCCTGGAGGTCGTGGCCATGCTGAACGCCCACCTCGAGGTGATGTCGGACCTCATCGAGGGGCATGGGGGGCGGATCGACAAGTTCATCGGGGACGCCATCGTGGCCTTCTTCCCCGGGGCCAGCCAGGAGGAGGCGGCTCGCCGGGCCGTCCACGCCGGCCTGGCCATGCGGGCCGCCCACCGCCGCCTGCAGGACGAGCGGCGGCGGGCGGGCCGGTTCCCCTATGAGATCGGCGCCGGCGTCGCCAGCGGGAACTGCCTGGTCGGCACACTGCGCGGGCAGGACCGGGCCGAGTTCACCGTCCTGGGACCGGAACGAGCCGAGGCGGAGCGGCTGGAAGGCCTTTCCAAGCTCGGCTCCCACTCTCGCGTCGTGGTGTCGCCGGGCGTCTGCCGCGACCTGGGCGGGGAGTTCCGGTGGGCGGCGATTCCCAACCAGCAGGCCTGGGAGCTCGTCGGGCCGGCCCTGGCCGGAGACCCGGAGGCCGGCGCATGAAACAGACCCTGCGCCTCGTCCTGTTTTTGGTGTTTGTCCTGGTGCCCGGGGTGACCCTGCTGTGGGGTGACCGGTCGGCCGCCGCGCGCCAGCGTGCCGAGGTTGAACAGGAGGCCGGCCGGCGGCTGGCCTGGCACCGGGACCGGGTGCAGGCCTCCCTGGATCTCGATGCCCAGGTCAACCAGCTGATCGACCGCTTTGGCGACGAGGCGCTCCGGACCCCCGGCCGCTGGGAGGCCTGCCAGGCTTTCTATCGGCGCCATCTGGCGCACGGTCTGCCTCCCCACGACCTGCAGGTGTTCTCCTGGGCCAGCGCGCCCCGCCTGCTGTTCCGGGCCGGCCGGCCTCTCATCTCGCCCCGTCTCCTCGCCGAGCTGGGCGCGGCCATCCGCCAGGCCAGGATGAGCGGCCGGAAGGTCGACCCCCCCGGACTGCGTGACCGGTTGCGGCAAGCCCTCGGTGTGGTCATTCCCGTCTCCGTCGAGGTCGACCGGGAGGGCAAGCTCCAGGTTTTCCGACGGACAGACGGGCGCCGCGGCCTGGTCTGGCGGGCGGTTCGCAATACGCTGTTGATCGTCTGTCTGTTCGACCTGGGCGCCCAGGGGGAGCAGGGGTTCCGCCTCCA
>CAZKPI010000423.1:0-5040 GCA_964554555.1 uncultured bacterium | reverse complement strand
GGTGCCCGTCACCCCGCGCGGGGCCATCGGCGTGGGGGGGGAACCGGGGGCGAAAGGGAGGAAATGACGATGGGGACAACCGGCGCCGGTGGCAGGAAAGCATGCGATACAGGCCTCGACCGCTTCCTCGCCGGGCAGGAAGGGGTCTACGCCGCCGCCCTGGGCGAGATCCGGGCCGGGGAGAAGCGGTCTCACTGGATGTGGTTCATCTTTCCTCAGCTGGTCGGCTTGGGCCACAGTGCCACGGCACGGTTCTACGGCATCCGTGACCTGGCGGAGGCGGAGGCCTTCCTCGCCCATCCCGTGCTGGGCGCGCGCCTGCGGGAGTGCGCTGAAGCCCTGCTGACCGTCACCGGCCGGGACGCTTCCGACATCTTCGGCTATCCCGATGATGTCAAGCTTCGCTCGTCCATGACCCTGTTCGCCGCCGCGGCCGGTCCGGAATCTGTCTTCCAAAAAGTCCTCGACCGCTATTTCCCTTCCGGCCCCGATCCCCGCACCCTCGAACTCCTGCATCGCCCGCTTCCGCCGTCCCCCTGAGGTGGCGGGGCATCCCTTGCCCGGCCGGAAGGCGGGCCACCGGGCGTGCGGGTCGGGAATCCCCGCTGTTGCCGCGCCGGGACCGCCTGCAGAGCGTGTTCCCGCTTTCCGCCCCCGCCTGCGCTGGACCTCGGCGACCTCCTCGAACGGCGCGCCAAATCCCGGCACGACAAGGCCGGTTGGCGCGAGATGAGGCTGGAGCAGGGTCGGGCGGAAGGCATGGACGAGGGCCAGGCCAGGATCCCGCGGGCTCTGCTCGTTCAGGGGCAGATCCTCGAGCAGGTGGATGCCCAGACCGGGCTTTCCTGTCAGGAGATCCGGGGGATCTCTTCCATGGGCACCAGCCGTGCGGCCGGTGCCGCCCTACAAGTAGAAACCCCAGTCCACCGGGATGGTGCGGACTTTGCGGGCCAGACTGCGGTCGAGGGTGTCGCCGACTTCGGCGATCTCCTGGAAATCGCGCCCGTCGCCCTGGACGGCGTGCAGACCGGCGACGTAATAGTCCCACAGCGGCAGAGCGTCCGAATCGCCGCTTGCCAGGCGGCCGAGGGCGAGGGCAGCCAAGGTCACGATGGCTGAGGGGTCGGTCGGCAGGATCTTCAAAGACCGGCGCAGGATCTCCTCCGCCCGGGGAATGGCGTTTTCGTTCTTGTCGAGGACCCCGAGGCGCGTCAGGGCGCTGGGGTCATGGGGCTGGACCTCGAGGGCGCGGGTGAAGGCCAGGCGGGCGTCGGCCATCCTCCCGGCGCGCTTGGCGATGAGGCCCTTGTGGACCCAGGCCCGTGACAGCCAGGGAAACCGCGCCAGGGCTTCGTCGAGGCAGTGATCGGCCTCGTCGGAACGTTCGGCCCGCAGAAGTTCCTCCTCGACGCGGAAGAGGGTGCCGCTGGGGTCGAGGTCGCCGACCTGGTGCCAGATCCGGGCGCCGGTCCGGCCCGGGGCGATGAGCGCCACGTCGTAGGCGCCCCCCGACCGGTGCAGAGCGGCTTCCAGGGCGGCTGTTCCGGCATCCCCGAGGGGGATGCTCAGCAGGGAAGTTGATGGATGCAAGGGAAAATCCGGCACGACCTGCAGGCGGTTTCCCTCGAGCGGCTTCAGCAAAAGCTGGATCCAGCCCCCCTTCAGTTCCTCGTGGTGGCCGCCCGCCCCGCCGAGCGTGAAGATGGCCACCACCGGCCGGGGATAGCCGGCGGGCTCGGGCAGGATGACCGCCACGAGCTGGCGGGCCAGGGCCAGGTCAGTCGGCAGTCCTGATTCGTGACTGGCTTGGACGGACGCCTCCTGCACCGCGGTTACGGCGGTCAGGTCCGCGGAGGCCAGGGCTTCGGCGAGCAGACGTTCCGTCTCCTCCCGCTGGCAGGTCTCCTTGATCAGCCGGTCCAGGCGCTGGAGGGCCGGTTCGTGGGTGGGGCTTGGGGTGCCGGCCTGGCGCGGCCGGAAGTCGCGGGGGAACACCACCTGGTCGGGCGCCAGGTCGAGCAGGGCCTGGTGGGCCGCCGCGACCAGGGGATGGTTCTGGGGCTGGATGCCGCAGAACTCGCGGCAGAGGGCGACGAACCCGTCGCGCACCGCCCCGCCCTGACGGGCCACCCGGTCGGCGAGGGGGGCCACCAGATCGGCCCCGCGGTGGGTGAGGCGCGACTTCGGAAAACAGCGGGCGAGCTGGCCGATGGTCACCCCGAGCAGACGGATGGGCTCGGCCTGCCGGCGCTCGATGACCAGGCACAGGTCCTCCAGAAGGCCCGCGAAGGCCAGCGCCAGTCCAGCCTCGATCTTTGGCTGGACGCGCAGGTGGTCGACCGAGATCAGGATGGGGCCCATCTTCACGACGAACCTCTGGTAGAGCGGCTTGCCAGGCCAGTCCCGTGCCTCGGCACCGCCGTCGGGGGCGAAGGTCGTCTTCAACAGGACTCTCGACCAGCGCAGGGCGCCCAGGGCGAGGAGGACGTCGGCCAGGGCCACCCCTTCCAGAGAATTGAGGATGTCGTCAAAGGCATCGAGACCACGGTACATGGTCGCCTCGTCCAGGGTCTCCATGCCGGCGAGGAAGTCCTTCCAGGCGGCCCGGGCGGCCGGCGACGCCTGCTCGTGCACGTGGTACCAGAAGCAGTGCTCGCGGAACCAGGCGTTCTGGGGATCGGCCTCCAGACGTTCGGCGAGGTGGCGGGTGCCGACTCCCGGCTGGTGGGGAGGAGGGGCCGGCCGGGGGCCGGCCGGCCCCGGCGGCGGGGATGGAGGACCGGCCGGCGGGGTGGGGGAGGGCGTCGCGGCTGGCGGGGTGCCCTTCCCGGGCTCCTCCCCGGTTTGGGGCAAGGCGGCCTTCGCCGCCGGCGCCGGGACCTCCGCCGCGGGCGGGGGCGGCAGGGACTCCTCGATGGCGGCGTGGTCTTCGTCGGTCAGCTGGAACAGCTTGCGCAGTCCTGCCAGCATCTGGTCCTCGAGCCGGTCGATGCGGCCGTCGGCCCGGGCGAACTCGAGGGCCTTGGCGTAGAGGGCGCGGGGATCGAGCGGCCGGGGCGTGCCGAGGAGGCCGGCCTGGAACCGGTCGCGGGCGGCGAGAACGATGCTTCGCGCCTTCTCCCGTTCCAGACGCAGGAAAGGGGCCATGACCTCGAGGATGTCCTTCTCGAAGGGCTCGAGAATCCCGTCCCGACAGACCTCGTCGGCGATCAACCGGAAAAGTCCCTCCCGCGTCAACGGGGCGATGGGCGGCCGTTCGTCGCTCATGTTCCTTGTTCCTCCCCACCTGGCGGCGGGCGCCTCCCGCCCGCGGAAAGTTTTCGCGGGGTCCGTTCTCCAGGGCGGCAGGAAGCGCTTTCGACCGAAACCGGGCGCCCCCATTCTACCTCGACCGGGGCGGGGGGGAAAAGGGAGCCGGCGTCGTGGTTCCCGCGCCATGGTTGACACGGCCGGCCCGCTGAAGTATCCCGGGAACTATGGACGCAAAAACCACGACTTTTCTGGTTCTGCTCGTATGTTGGCTGGGGATCCTGCCGGCCGGATGGGCCCAGGGCCCCGACGGGGAACTGCCGAAGGAGGAGCGGGTGCGCCTGGGGCTTCCCCTGGCCGAGCCGGTGCCCATGGACCAGGTGATCCGGCCGACGCCCGCCGACGAAGCCCTCGTGGCCTCCCTGTCAGCCGAAGTCTTCGCCGCCGTCGATGAATACGCCAAGACGCGCGGGCGGGAAGGCTTTCACGCGGCGGGGAACGTCACCGCCGCCCGCCGGATCGGGGATTATCTCCTGCTCTGGGTCCAAGAGCCCGGCGTGATGGATGGCGGGTTCGAGGTCATCTACTCGGTGGAGAAACAGCGGGTCGTCGGCACGTTCTTCACCGGGTACAAAGGCTAGATTCCTGCAAAGGTCCCCGCCAGGCGGCGAACCCCCGGCATCCCGCCGGACGCCAGCCCGGCGGTGAATTGCGGCCGGTCGCACGCTGAACGGTCACCCGCGAGGGTCTTGCCCGCTTCGAGCGGATCTGGCGGGCGGACATCGACGACGGGTGGGCGGTCATCGTGGGGGGCGACCTCAACGGGAATGACTCCCGGGCCCGCCTGCATCCGTTCGCCCCGGGCCGGATCTTTCACCGCCTGGGCAGGGCCTATGACAACGAGGAATGGATGTGGCTGACCTGGACCCCGGCCACGCACCGCCGCGTCAGCGGCCGGGCCATCCCGCCCACGCTCGTTCCGGGCCTCGCCGCCAGGGAAAATCCCGCTCTGCGCCCCTCACCATCTGTTTCTTCGGCGTATCACCCGCTCCCGGGGCGGGCGGGACGGGGGAAGTGGAGTTGCGGGTTCAGGCCTGGGTTCCCGCCGGGGCCCCGGGCGGTTCGCCCACGAGGTAGCGGACGCCGAACCAGCCGAACACGCCGCCCACCACCACGCCGAGCAGGCCGGCCCCGAGCCAGCTGACGATCAGGATGGTCTTGGCCTGCTCGACGTCGGTCGAGGAGATGAACAAGGTCAGCGGCGGGAACCAGGCGGTCATCGTGCCGGCCAGGAAGCCCCCGACGCACCCGTGGGTGATGCCCAGGGCGTAGTCCTTCCTGGTCACGCGGAAGAAGAAGTTCTGCACCATGTACTCGTTTCCCAGCGCTCCGGCCAGGCCCCCGAAAACGATGCCCAGGGCCAGCCGCAGAAGGTAGACCTCCCGGAAGGGGGTCTGGGTCATCAGGACGAGGCTGACCATGGAGAAGGGAATGATGCACATCAGGGCGCCAAAGATCCGGATGTGCTTCACATAAACCTCACACAGTCTCTTCATGCCATCCTCCCGTCGCCGGCAAGCGCCGGCGGGATCTTGCGGGGGCGCCCGTCCGCCCCCGGCCGGCCCCCGTGCCATGCGCGAAACGAGCGTTTCGTGTCGCCATCCGCGGCCGTCCGGGGACCCGGCCGGCCTCGTGCCGGCCGGTCCCATTGTACGACAAAATCCTGGGGAAAAGGGGAGAATCCCGGCCTTCAGCGGCACGGGCCGCCGGGGCCGCCGGGACCGCCCGGAC
>CAZKPI010000422.1:0-5042 GCA_964554555.1 uncultured bacterium | reverse complement strand
TGGGGGCGGCCGCGTGACCTTTCCGTTTCCGAACGGCCGACCCGGACAAACGCGGCTTGGCGTGGTATGGTGGTGGCGGACCAATCATCCGGGAGGACGACATGAAGAGCAAGACCAACTGCATCGGAATCCTGACCTCGGGGGGCGACTGCCCCGGGCTCAACGCCGCCATCCGCGGGGTGGCCAAGGCGGCCATCCATTACGGCATGAAGGTCGTGGGCATCCACGACGGGTTCCGGGGGCTGGTCGAGAACCGTACCGTTCTGCTCGACTCCCTGGCCATCAGCGGGTTGCTGACCCGGGGCGGCACCGTGCTGGGCACCAGCCGCGACAAGCCCAACAAGATGCCGATGGGCGGGAAGGAACGCGACATGACGCAGGTCGCCGCCGAGAACGCGGCACGCCTTCAGCTCGACTGCCTGGTCTGTCTGGGCGGCGGCGGCACCCAGAAGAATGCCCTGCATCTGCACCGGGAGGCGGGCCTGCAGGTTCTCACCCTGCCCAAGACGATCGACAACGACGTGTTCGGCACCGACGTCACCTTCGGGTTCGACACGGCCATGGAGGTGGCCACCGATGCCATCGACCGCCTGCACAGCACAGCCACCAGTCACCACCGGATCATCGTCCTCGAGATCATGGGCCACAATGCCGGCTGGCTGACCCTCGGGGCGGGCATCGCCGGCGGGGCCGACGCCATTTTGATTCCGGAGATCCCCTACGATCTTGACAAGGTCGCCGCCCACCTGGCCGAGCGCCGCCGCACCGGCAAGCGGTTCTCGATCATCGCGGTGGCTGAGGGGGCGATGACGCGCGAGGAGGCGAAAGCCCTGGCCGAAGAAGCCAAAGCCGAGAAGAAAAAGGAGGCCCGGGAGACCGATCGCGAGAAGAAGGGCAAGGGCAAGGAGAAGGGGGAAGGGAAGGACCGGGAAAAGGACAAGGAACGGTCGAAGGACAAGGACCGGGGGAAGCGGGATCAGGCCGGGGGCGGGGCGGGCGAGGAGGCCGTCCCGTCGATGGCCGGCCCGGTGCGGCTGGTCCAGGAACCCAAGGCCAGCCGGATCGCCCGTGAACTTCAGCGCCTGACCGGCACCGAGGCCCGCGTCACCTCGCTCGGCCATGTGGTGCGCGGCGGCACGCCTTCGGCGACCGACCGCCTCCTCTGCACGCGTCTGGGCACCCGCGCCGCGGAACTCCTGGCGGAGGGGACCTACAATGTGATGGTGGCGGTGCGGGGCGAGCGGTGCGAGCCCGTTCCCCTCGACGAGGTGGCCGGCCGCCGCAAGGTCATCCCCCCCGACCACCCCTGGATCACGACCGCCCGCCTGACCGAGACCTGCCTGGGAGACTGATGCCCGTGCCGCCGCGCCTCATCGTGACCCTGCTGGTGGCCGGCCCGCTCGGGCTGACCGGGTGTCTCGATTTCGACGGATCACTGACCATGCGGAATCAGACCCTGCGCGAACGGCGTGATCGCCTGGAGGCGCAGGTGCTGGCTGACCGGGGCAAACTCGATGAACGGGACCAGGCCATGCAGGAACAGCGCCAGCTCGAAGCAAAACTGGAGATGCTGCGCGAGCTGATCAGGAAGGAACGGGAGGCCGGCCGATGAATTCTCGGGAAACGGCCGCGACGGGCAACCGGCCTGTCGCCTTGACGGGCCTGCCGGCCCGCCGGCCGGCGGGGGCCGACCCCTGCCGCCGGGACCGCCCGTGCCGTTCCCCGGGCCGTTGGGTTCCGCTTCTGGGCGGCATTCTGCTGGTCCTGTCGGTGATGCCGGGCTGTTCGTGGCAGGCGGCCAAGCCCCTCCAGTACGAAAACGCCCGACTGGCCGAAGACGTGCGGATATTGGGGCAGAAGCTCGACGAATTGGCGCAGGCCGAGGCGGAAACCCGAAAGATCCGGGCCACGATCAAGCAACTGCAGGCCGAGTTCGACAGCCTCGCCGCCAGCCACCCCGAAGCCGCCCGCCGGGTGCGCGAGGCGACGATGAATCGCTGAAGGGAAGGGGATATGGCCAGGCTGACGATTGCCATTCCGACTTTCAACCGGCAGGAGATCCTCCGCAAGACCCTGCCCGCCCTTTTGGCGCAACTGTCCCCGGATTGCCGGGTGCTCATCCTCGACAACCATTCCGAGCCGCCCGTCGATCCGCAGTGGGTCGCGAGCCTGGACACCCGGGGCGCCAAGATCGACCTCACGCGGCACCCCTGCAACATCGGCGGCAACGCCAATGTCCTTCGCTGTCTGGAATGGTGCCGCACGGAATACCTGTGGATTCTCGGCGACGACGACCCGGTGGCGCCCGACGCCATCCGGACCATCATGGATCACCTAGATGCCCACCCCGAAGCCCTGTTCTTCCACTTCTATTGCGAGAATCCCGGGCACCGGTGCCGTACCGCCTGCTGTGTGGTGGAGACTCCGGCGGGGTTCCTGCGGGAGATCGAGTCGATCGGAGAGGCGGTGTTCATCTCGTCCTATGTGTACAAGGTCCCCCTGCTCCTGCCCCACCTGCACATGGCCTACTTTTTTGCCTACACCTGTGCCCCCCAGCTCCTGGTGATACTTGCGGCCATGGAGGCGTCTGGTCGGCCGGGGGTTCTGTCGCCGAGGCAGGTGGCGGCCAACGGCGGGTTCCAGACCAGCCCGCAACAGCAGGGGGCCCTGCTGACCATCGCCCGGAGCCTTCCCCTCGTCCTCGACGCTCCGTTTCCGCCGCCGGTCAGGGCCGAGCTGGTCCGGTTGTTGGAAAACACGGCGGAGAGCTGGATCACCCCCGGCCGGATCTTCCACCAGACGGTGTTGCGCATGCGTTTTTCCTCCGACGGGGAGGATGGCCGGCGGTTCTTTTGGCTGGCCGCAGACCGGCTGTTCGGGCTGTGCCGCAAACCCCGGATCCTCTTCCAAGTCTTCCTCTTCGGGCTCCTGCTCCGCTTCCCCCGGCTCTCATTCGTCCTGCTCCAAATCTTCTACATCCTGTTCAAGAAGGAACGCACCGGCCGTCACCTCATGCGGAACTCGCGCAGTTTCTGACCGGCCGGTCCCCTGCCGGGATTGGCGGGCGGCCTTTGGAAACATGGCGGTCAGGGACGAGCCGATAGGCTTCGATTGAAGACCGCTCTCAGCCGAGGGCCTGCCATCGTCGCCACCAGATGCTGAACGGCAGGGGAAGCAGGAGCACCGCCCCTGCCAGGTAGCCGGCCGCAATCCCCATCCCCCCGTAGGGGATGCCCAGGGCGAAGTCGGCGATGCCGACGAACAGGCTCCCGACGATCGTCGGGAAGAGGAACGGTTCCTCCTTGAAGGCCCGCAGGAATACCGCCTGACAGCTGACGAGGTGGTTGACCAGCGCCCAGGCCAGCAGGAGCAGAAAGCCGGCCGGGGGAAGCAGGCGCTGGGCGAACCGCGGGAAGGCCGAGCCCAGGAGCTGGATGGTGAGGAAGCCCCCGGCGCCGGCCCCGATGACGGCGGCGTAGGACTGCTGGAGGCTTTGGCGGAAGAGCGCCTTCAGCTCGGCCGTCCGGCCCTGGGCGATCAGCTTGCCGAAACGCGGCGCCTTGGTGCCGACCCAGGCCATGCCTATGGCGGCGATGCCGTTGATGATGGCCAGCGTCATGCCGGTGCGACCCGCCTCGACCGGTCCGTGGAAGTGGAACAGGACGGGGGAATACAGGTTGAACAGGACGAACCCCAGGCCGAAGGAGACGGCAATGCGGGATTGCATGGGCCAGATCTCATCTTTCCAGGAGACCCGGCGGCCGGTGTCGCCGGCTGGACTCCACGGGATCCTCAGCAGAAAGGGGTATTTCCAGGCGAGGAACAGGAGGTGGACAAGGACATTCCCGAGGAAGGCAAACATGGGGAAATACAGCTTGAGCCCGACGCCGAGGGCGGCCCAGCCGAGGGTCATGTTCGCCAGAACCCCGGCGAACCGGATGAATGCGGCATCGGAGATTTTCTGGCATCCTTCCAGGATGGACAGGAAGGGGGAAAAGAAGATGAAGAGGGAAAAGGCGAAAACCACCCCGACCCACGGCCCTTCCCATTCGACTCCCGTGTGGGGCCGCAGGGAGAAAAACCACCATCCTGCCCCCGAGCACAGCAGAAGGAAGACGACCGCGATGACAAGGAACCACCGGACCCCGAGCCGGACCAGGCTGACGAACCGGTCGCGATGGTACGGGTCGCCGGTGATGGTCTGGTCGGCGGCGAAGGACAGGTGGGCCCACTCGTGGCTGATGAACTGCATCAGCACTCCGCCGAATCCCAGCTCCAGCAGGATCTGCATGCCAAGGATGCTGTTGAAGGTGTAGTAGAACCCCTGCTCTTCGGGGGTCAGGAAGCGGACGATCAGCAGGAGGGTCAGGAAACCGCTGGCGAACTGCACCGCCCGGGCGGCGATGGTGAAGAGGATAGCGCCGTCGAGGCCGACCCGCTGCTGCAGGAACTGGCGAACGTCCATGGGGGCGCAGGGGCGCGGGGCCGGCGCGGCGGCGGTCAGCGCCGCATCCGGGCGGCCTGGTCGGCCCGCAGGCGCGCGAACTTCTCGTTGGCGGCGGCGCGTTTGCGGGCGATGATGGCGTCGAAACGGTCACGGTAGGCCTGAAGCTGGTCGAGGGTCATGGCCCGCGGTTTGATGAAGAAGCGGATGCCCTTGAACAGGTGGGTGGTCAGCCAATCCTTGTCCCACAGGTCGTGGGTCGAGAATTCAAAGGTGAACAGCTTCTCGCGTTCGCACACCTCGAACAGTTTGGTCTGGGGGAACGGCACGCAGTTCCGCATGTAGATGTAATCGACGTCGAGTTCCTCGAGCATGGCCACCGAGTCGTCGAGCGTGGCGGTCGTCTCCTCAGGGACGCCCATCAGGAAGAAGACGTGGATCATCACCTCGGGGTGGCGGCGGAAGGCGGCGATCACCTCGGCGATTTTCTCCCGGGTCAGCCCCTTCCCCATGACCTCGTTGCGGATGTAGTCGGACCCGCTTTCGATGGCGATGCAGGCCCGGATCATGCCGGTCTCGTACATGGCCTCGATCAGTT
>CAZKPI010000421.1:0-5045 GCA_964554555.1 uncultured bacterium | reverse complement strand
CTTTTGTTCGACGGGGCGGGCGGGATTCCTGTGCAGTTGCGCCCCGCCTGGATCTCCGGGCCCGAGGGCGGGTTCGGCGCCAGGTTCGAGGGCCTGTTCGCGGAGGTCGGCAAGTGGGCGGTCTTCTCGTGGCAGTGGCGGAAGGACAACCCCGGCGGCGGGATGCCCACGGAGCTCGATGAACAGCCCGCCGCGGTGCGGTTCGCGGCCCGCAACCTGGTCAAGGAAGGCGCCATCACCGAGTTCTCCTTCAGCGGCAAGCGGTTCCCCCGTTTGTGCGGGTTCCTGCAGGACCGTGAGGGCGCGGGGTACTGCCTGGTGGCCTTCCTGGAACGGGGGGTCCACCAGCGGATCTACCTGCGGACCAGGCGCCGGCAATGGCGGCAGACGGGTTTTCCCGGCGCCTTCCCCTTCGAACTGTTCGGCCTCCCCGTGGAAGGGGGTGATCCAGGCCGCCTGCCAGCCGAACTGCAGAGGTTCCAGGACGTCCTGACCCAGGCGGGCACGTCCCAGGAGACGACCGCGCGCATCAGGGGCCGGGACTGGGTCCTGGTCGGCCGGCCGGGGACCGCTCTCGAAGGCTACAACCTCATTCTGGGGTTCCCTCTGGGGCCCATCCAGGAAGAGTCGGCACGGCTGGCCATGGGGTTCCGCCTGCTGGCCGGGATCCTGCTGATCCTGGCCCTGGGCCTGGGCACCCTGTTCGCCCGGATCGTGCTGGAGCCTCTCCAGGACTTGCTGACCGGCCTCGACCACCTCGCGGCCGGCCGGTACCACCGCCGGCTCGCCCTCACCACCGGTGACGAGTTCGAACCCCTGGCCCTGGGCATCAACACCCTGCTCGACGAGATGGAACAACAGGAGGCGGCCTGGGCGATCAGAAAACAGCTGGAGCCGGGGGGCGCGGTGAGCGGGGGCGGTCTGACGGTCGAAGGGTGGGCAGAGGCCGGTTGCGACTTCCAGGGGGCCCTGTTTGACCAGTTCTCCCTGGACGACGGCAGGATCGGGGCCTGCCTGGCCTGCCTGCCCCAGCGCGGGCTGGCGGGGGCCTTACTGCTGGCCGCGGTCAAGACCCATGTGCGGGTGCAGTTGGCCGGGGGCGGGGAAGACCCGGCCCGGGTGATCGCCGAAATCCTGGCCCGCTTCCTGGCCCCGGGTGCCTCTGCCTCTCCTCCCTCGCCGGAGGCGGGAACCCACCTCCTGGTGGCCGTGACTGATCCGGCCGCCGGGATGGTGACCGCGTCCTGGGTGGGGGAGTTCCTGGCCTGCCGCGAGGGCGCCACCGGGCGGCGGGCGGGGAGCCTCCGGGCGGGTGGTCCCCCGGTGGAGGGCATTGCCCGCGGAACGGGCCGGATCGCCGAGGGAGAGGCCCTGCGGATCGGGACGATCGGCTGGCAGGATCCCCGCCGCCTCTTCGAGATCCCCGTGCCCGGCGGCATTCCCGGCCGCGCCCAGGAAAGGCGGTTTGACCAGCCGCCGGCCAGTGGGCCCGAGGCTGGTGGTGGCGTCGTCGATCTCGTCGGCGAGGGGCCAGACCGCCCTCCTTTGGCCCCCGCGGCAGTCCCCGCCGCTCCGCAGAACGAGGAAGCCCGACTGGTTCTGACGTTCTGGCGTCCTTCGGCCCGCCCCCTTGCCGGCGGGAGCCCGCCGGCGAGTGTTGCGGGTCGCCCCCTTGCCGGCGAGGATCGCGCATGACCAGACATCCGAACTGGCTGGCCCTGGTGCTGGTGGTCTGGGGAATCCCTTCGTTGCTGGTGTGGATTCTGGTGGGGGTTTTCCTGGTGTGGAAGGAGGGGCGTGACCAGGCGGCCCTGATCGAGGAGGTCAGGGAATGCGTCGAGGCGACCCTGCAGGAGGCGGAATTCGTTCCTTGGCTGACCCGCCGGCTGACCGGGGAACTGCGGGATGTAACCCGCCTGGTCCTCGGGCGGGAAGGCCGGCCATTCCCTGACCATCAGCCTCTGCTTTCACGCCCTGCCACTGCCTCCGCCCCGCTTTCCTCTCCCTCCGCTTTCGCCCGGAGCCTGGAAAGCCGCTTCCCCGCGGGGGCGGTGCGGGTCCTCCTGTTCGACCGCACCGGCCGGCTGGTCACCGACCCCCTGGGGTTTGACGGCGGGCGGGTCGAACAGGTCTTTCAGTATCTTCGCACCCCCTGGTCGGTTGCCGTTCACCAGCCGCCGGAACTGCTCGAAGCCGTCCTGGAACTGATTCCCGGGTTCCACAAATGGCACCACCGGGTCCGCGGGCAGGCCGACCTGGTGATCGAGACCGGCCCCGCCGAACAGGTCGGGGACGGAATCACCCATGTCTTCTGGCACTGGGCTCCGGAAGACCGGTCCGGCCCGGTGTGCGGGGCGCTGATCTTCATCCAGGCAAACCGGTTCCCGCGGGATTTTGCCTTTCGCGAGGTGATCGGGAGCCATTCCCATCCTGGCGGCATCCTGTTGGGGGGGGAGACCGCCGGCCAAAGCCCGCCCGTCCTTTCCCCCGGTCTGACCGCTTCGGTCTACGAAGCCTGCCGCGAGGCGGCGGTGGCCGAACCGGCGGGCATCGCCCGGGCGGCCGGGTTCCTGGCCCTGCGCCGCGGCGCGGCCGGGGTCCAGACCCTCGGTCTGGTGCCGTGTCCCGCGTGGCCCTGCGGTCCCCTGGGCTGGTTCGCGCTCTTCCACCTGGCCGCCAGCCTCGCCGTGCGGCGGTTCCTGCGCGGCGCGGTCGACCCCTCCCGCCCGCTCCGGATGTCCTTGGGCTGGAAGCTGGGAGGGCTGATGGGGATGGGCGTCGTCTTTCCCCTGGCGGGCGGCCTCCTGGTCGGGTGGCTGTTGGTCCAGGAGGCGGAAGGCGCGGCCCGGGCGGCCAACCGGAAGCAAGTCCTCCAGGCTCTCGAAGGGATCGACCGCGGGTTCGAGCGCGTGATACGGGATCGGGAGATCCGCCTCCGCCGCCATCTGGGCTCCCTTCCCCGGCCGCGGTTGGCCCGGTCGGCCGCCGCCGATCCTGATCAGGAGCGGACCGCCCGACCGGCGGAGCCTTTTGCCTGCCGCCCCCTGCAGGAAATGGTGGCTTCCCTGCAGGAGGACCAGGACCGCCTGTGGCTCGACGAGTATTTCGTCGTGTCGAGTGCTTCCGCCATGACGGCGGTCCGGAAATACCACGAACGCAGTGGCCTGCACCGGCTGACCCTCCAGCCGTCACCGGCGCGCGAGGACGGGCTCTCATTCCTCCTGCGGCGGGGGTGGGACATCGATCACGGGGAGGCGGATTACTTCACCGCGGCGGTGGCGGGTCGCCCCCGCCGGGTCTACGCCCTGACGGAGAAGAAGGAGCCGATCGCCAAGCTCATGATCACCGTGGGACGCGAGGCCATGAACGCCTACAATCTTGCCCGCGGGCTGGCGCCCCTGCCGGAACCGCAGGGCGGGAGCCTGCTGGTGTCCGGCCTGGCTGAGGACGACCGGGGCGAGGGGGCCCTGGCGGCTCTCACCCGGAAGGGCCACCTGATCCACAGCCGCGGCATGGCCGCCGACGGATATCTCCTGGCGGACGTGGCGGCCGGGCCGGACGGCGGCGCCAACTGGTTCGTGGTGCTGACCTTCAACTACGGCAACCTGGTCTATGACTATCTCGCGGCGTGGTGCCGGCACCCGCCGGGCGGGCCGGGAGCCCGGCTGGTGGCCTTTCCCACGACCCGCAAGACGGATCCCCCCCTCCCCGATGTGGCCGCCGGTCTGCTGGTGATGCCGGTCGCCGAACGCGCGGAACGGCAGGCCGCCCTTCCCGTGCAGACCGAGCTGACCACCGCCAGCGGATCGTTCGACGTGGTGGCCCGGGTCTGCTCGATCCTGCCCGGGTATGCCCTGGTGCATCTCACCCCGGTGGGCCGCCTGCGGAACGCCATGCTGGCCACGGCGCGGGGGGCGGGCCTGGTGGCGGGGCTCGCGGCCTTGTTCTGCGCCACGCTCACCTGGCTGACGGTGCGCCGTCTGCTGGACCCCGTGGGAAGCCTGACCCACGGCGTCGCGGCCATGCGGGCCCGCGATTTTTCCCAGCGTCTGCCCGCGGAGGGGAAGGGGGAGCTGGCCGACCTCTTCCGGGCGTTCAACCGGGCCATGGCGCACCTCGCCGACACCGAGCTGGCCGCGGTCGTGCAGAGCCGCATCTTTCCGGGGGGAAGCCTCACGGCGGGACCGTTTTGGGTCGTCGGTCACAACCGGATGACCCAGGCCACGGGCGGCGATTTCCTCGATTTCTTCGCCCTCGGTGATGGGCGGGTGATCGCCGCTCTGGGCGACGTCACCGGCCACGGCATCAGCGCGGCCCTCGTCACGGCCATGGCCAAGGCCGCTCTGGGGGTGCTGGGCCGCCGGCACGCCGACGACCCGGTGGAAATCCTGCGCGGCATGAACCGGTATCTCCTTTCCCAGCTCGACCGCAAGCGGGCCATGACCTGCCTGGTTGCCGTCCTCGACCCGGCGGCGGGCCGGGTGCGTTTCGCCAACGCCGGCCAGTGTTCCCCTCTCCTGCTGGTGCCCGGCCGGGAACCCCGCTTTCTGCGCACCGTCTCCTATCCCCTGGGCGTGAGCCGGAAGTGGGGAACCACGGTGTTCGAGCTGGACCCCGTCTCCGACCTGCCGCCGGGGGCTTGCCTGCTGTTCTATTCCGACGGTCTGGTCGAACCGATGAACCCGGCGGGGGAACCGGTCGGCTTCGACCGCCTGGCGGAACTGGCGGCCCGGGCGGTGGCGGCCGCCCCGGCCGCGCCCGGCCCCGCCCTGTTTGAGGCGGTGCAAACCTGGACCGACCCGGTTCCCTGGCCCGACGATGCCACGGCCCTGTTCATCCGGCGGACAGGAAACGAGTGACCCCCGTCCGGTTTTGGCCTGGCGCTTCCCGCGCCCGTTGGCCGGGGGAACGGCGTCCCTCTGCTTCTCATTCCCGGCCGGGACGATAGACGAAGGCGGTGACCGAGCGGGTCTTGCCCTTGATCGGGGGCAGTTCGAGGGGGGCCATGTCCTCGGTCAGGAAGCGGCTGGAGGAGGCCCGTACCA
>CAZKPI010000420.1:0-5047 GCA_964554555.1 uncultured bacterium | reverse complement strand
CCCCCGGCCGGTTCCCGCCGCCCCGCCGGCGGCCAGCCGCCTGCCTCTCGCCACCCGGGCCCAGGGCGATCTCGAAGCCATTCCCGCCCAGGTTCGACCCCTGTTCGCCGACCTCCTGGCCGCCGTGCCCGGCGGCCAGGGGGACCGGATCGAATCCCTCGCGCGGCGACTGCAGACCCTGGAACCCTGGACGAACCTCTCCGGCACCGAAGCCCGCCTGGCCTTGGGAAGGCTTTGCCATACCCTTCTGCAGGAGGTCTTCGACACCCTGCCGGCCGGGGATGCCAAAGGATACCGCAGTCTGCTTGCCCTGACGGTGAAGGCGTGGGAAGGGCTGGGGGATCTGGCCGGCCTGCGCGACCTGGTGCCGACCCTGTTCCGGCAGGCCGAACACCTGGCACAGGCCTTCATCGACCCTGGCACGGGCGAGGAGACCCGGCACGACCGGCTCTACGAGGTCGCCATCCATGGCGTTCGTGACTGGCTGACCTCGGCCGGACTGCGTTCCTGGCTCGCCCAGGAGGGAAGCCGCGAGATCCTGCTCTCCCAGGTGTCGCGCTGGATGAAGGATCTGGCCAACCATCTGCAGAACCGGCGGGAAGACCCGTTCTTCCATCTCCTCGACACCCTGCTGACAGCCCTGGCCGCCCTGCCTGCCTGGGCGCCCTCCTTCGGCGGCCTCGCCTTCCTGGTCCCCGCCGCCCGCAAAGCCTTCCATGACCGTCCGCTCACCGGGGAGGACCGCTTTGGCTCCCTCCTCGCCGCCCATGCCGGGCGGGCGGCCCCCGACCTGCGGCCGGAGCTCGACCGGCTGGTCCAGGCCTGGCAGCGGGGCCTGATCCCGCCGACCCCGCCGGTGCACCGGTTCACCGACTCCCCGGAACTGACCGTCGAGTTCGTCTACCGCTCAGCCCTCGAGGAGATCCTGGGCGACGGCCGCATCACCGCCGAGGAGGAGGTGGTCCTGCAGAGCCTGCGAGAT
Organism: uncultured bacterium; assembly: GCA_964554555.1. Lineage (GTDB taxonomy): Bacteria > Muiribacteriota > Ozemobacteria > Ozemobacterales > Ozemobacteraceae > Ozemobacter. Next base: position 4,065 of record CAZKPI010000420.1, on the reverse strand, counting down.
TTCCTCGAGATCCCGCCCCATGAGTTCCAGCGCATCTTCCAGGAGGTGACCGACCGCAAGCAGGCGAACCAACTGCCGGTGCTCGACCGCGATTTTTCGGCCGAGGAGTTTCTCTTCCGCATCCTCGAGAAGATGATGGAAGACGGCCAGATCTCGGAAGCCGAGCGCGAGATCATCCGCCGGGTCTCCAATGCCCTGCTGGTCGGCCAGGACACGCTGGCCCGCGTCTTCCGGCGGGTGAAGGAGAAGGGGCAGACCGTCTCCCAGAGCCTGGGCGAGGAAACCCGTCTGGAGCGTCGCCGGGTGATCGAGGCGGCCGATCAGGTTGAGCGGGAGGGGCGGGTACGGTCGCTCTTCTTCACCGAGCAGGGCCAACGCGTGCTGGGCCGGGTCAAGGGCATCTTCGACACCTTCCGGGGCGCCGCCCGCAAGGCGGGCAAGGACAAGGAAGCCGCCCTGCTCAGCCGGTTCTCGGTGACCGCCTTTTTTTGTGAACCCCAGGCCTTTCCTCTCCCGGTCATCGCCGTTTTCGTCGACGGCCCCAACGTCCATCCCCTGCGCCTTCGGTTCAAGGGGGAGCGGCTGGGGGCCTGGTTCGCCGCCGACGCCGCAACCCTGATCGGCGAGGGGAACCTCGATGCCGAGGGGAAGGCGCTCGTGGTCGAGAACGAGGCCCTCGGCTTTCCGGTGGGGCTGAAGAACATCCTGCTGGAGGAAGACCTCCGGCGGTTCCTGCGCGGGATCGACGAGACGGGGGGGAAATACGCCTTCCTGCTCGTCCAGCACGGATTCCTGTCGCCGGTGGCGCTCATCCCCCGCAAGGGCTGGCTGGACGCCTCCGGCCTGACCCAGACCGGCCTGGGGCTGATGGCCGACGGCCTGCTGGAGGAGGCGGCCGCCCTGTTCGCCGACCTGCATCGCCGCCAGCCCCGCCTGCACGGCACCTGGACCCGCCTCGGCCAATGCCGCGCCGCCCTGGCCCTCCAGGGCACCGATCCCGGGCGGCACCTCCCCCTCGCCCGCGAGGCCTTCCAGAAGGAGCTCGAACTCGATCCCGGGAGTTGGAAGGCCATGCTTGAGCTGGGGCGCCTGGACAAGCAGGCGGAACGCTGGGACGAGGCGGCCCAGTGGCTGAAAAAGGCCCTCGAGGCCGCGCCGGCGGCCATCCCGGTCCTGGGCGAGCTGGTCACCACCTTGTACGATCGCGATCGCCGCGATGGCATCCGGTTCTCCGGAATTCCCGAATACCTGCCGCTGTATCTGGGCCGGGCCCACAGCATCCAGCCTGGGCATCCCGTGGTCGTGTCCCTGCTGGAACACTTCGGCCGCATCTTCCAGGCCGACCTGCCCAGGGTGTTCCGCCAATTCCCGGCCGACACCCGGTACCAATGAGCGTGGTGACGACGCGTGCCCGGGGGAAAGGCGGCACCCTCCGGTGGCCGCCGCCGTCCCGCCTCCGCCGGCGCCCGCGGTTCGGCCCTTTCGGCCCGGGATCAGCGATCGAGCCCCTGGAGGGCCGCCCGATCCTTCGCTGTGTTTCCCCGGCCGGTTTTCCCCTGACCTGGGGCCGCTTCATCCGGGGCCACTTCCGCCATGACCGGACGGTTCGGCGGCGCCGCTCCTGACCGGCCGTCATCCCCTGCCATCCCCGAACATGGCCAACGCCAGCAAGTCTCCCTCCCGTCCTGCCTCCCGCCCCCCCGGGCGGTCTGCCCGTCCCGCCGCCGGGGCCCACGCCTCCCGGCCATCCCGGCCTTCCCCGCCCTGGTTCCGGCGACTGCTCCTGCTGGCCGTGGCAGTGGTCCTGGCCATCCTGGTCTGGCGACTGCTGGTGCCGCCGCGATCGGGGCCGCCCCCGGTCAGCCTCCGCGAGGAGTTCGCCCGCCGGCAGACCCAGGCCGAACGCAACCTGGTGTATGCCGGCATTCCCAAATACACCGGGCCGGGCGACCCTCCCGTTCTTTTGCGCAACCAGGCGTACGTGGTCGGGTATTCCGAAACCCGGGAGAATCCGCTCTGGGTCGGATACCGTCTCGACCGGGTCCTCTCGCCCCCGCACTACAAGAGGCCGTCCGGCTTCAAGACCGACCGCCGGACCCGGGCGCTGGTCAACACCAACGAATATTCCCGGACCGGCTTCGACCGCGGACACCTGGCCCCCAGTTTCGGCATCGGCAGTCGCTTTGGGCCCGAGGCCCAGGCCGAGACCTTCCTGATGACGAACATCGTGCCGCAAAAGCCCGACCTCAACCGGAAGCTCTGGGAGCGCCTGGAAGAACAGGAGGTGGGGTTCGCCGACCGGTTCGGCCAGGTCTGGGTGTTCGCCGGCCCGGTGTTCGACAACCGCCGGCAGATCCTCGAGGGCGGGGTCGAGATCCCCGATTTCCTGTACAAGATCATCATCGACGAGGACGGTGAACGCCTGCGGCTCCTGCCCTTCCTGATTCCGCAGGACGTGCAGGGCAACGAGCCGCTCACCCGGTTCCTCACCACCGTCGACGAAATCGAGAAGGAAACCGGTCTCGACTTCTTCTGGCCGCTGAGCGATCCGAACGAGGACCGCCTCGAAGCCTGGAAGCCCGCCACCCTCTGGTAGGCCCCCGCGGCCCTTCTGCCGGTCAGCGGCGTGCCGGCTTTTCCCGGAGCATCGCGGACCCTGGGAGACCCGGCGGAGACCCGGCCGGATTGCGCCCGGTCGGGAATTCGGCTAGAATGAAGCCGTGACGCCGGCCCCGCGGTCCCGGCCGGTGCCGCAGTCCAGGTCAAAGGATGGTGGCCCATGGAAGAGCGCGTCTGCCTGCTGAGCGATTTCGCCCGCAGTTACCTCGAGAAGCCTGCCCAGCGACCCGCCAGGAAGGGGTTCTGGTCAGGATTGGCCTCCTTTTTCGGCGGCGGCCCGGCCGGGGTGGATGCCCGTCCGGCGCCGCTCGAGAACCCCTTCGAAAAACAGCTCCTTGACGAAGGATATGAGCCGTTCTGCAAGATCGGCGAGGTCCGCTTCTACGTCAAGGAGGAGGGCAAGACCCGTCTGCTGGCCATTCTCGAGGGGTCCCAGGCCTGGGAACTGGACGACTGGGGCACCGGGTCCTCCTTCAAGTCGCGTCTCGTCGCCGAATGTTTCTTCATGGTGACCAAGGACGATTTCCGCATCGACGAACGGGAAGCCGAGGTTCTGCGGGCCATCTTCTCGTTCTTCGACGTGTCGCGCGACGAGATCGCCACCGCCAAGGAACTGGTCTACTGGACTCTGGTTGAGAACACCATGGAGGACGGCGTCATCACCGACGAGGAGCAGGGGACGATGGCCGCCATCGTCTCGGCGCTCGAACTCTCGGAACAGGAGCGCACCGAACTGCACCAGCGGGCCATCGACTCGCAGTTCGACGAGCTGTTCGCGCGCCCGGAGGGCGCCCCCGCCCCCACCGAAGAAGACATCGGGCGCATTGCCGCCATGGCCCGTCGTTTTGGCCTCGACGAGGAGTTCGTCCGTTTCAAGGTCGATGGCGCCCGCCGCCGCCTGGCCGGAAAGTGAATCCCGGCATGCCGGGTGTTGCCGCGGCCGGTGACCGGTAGCCTTCCATGCGGAAGCAGGAACTCGAACTGCGCGTCCTCGACATCGTCGACCGGGTGGCCAAGGGTCAGCCGATCGAGGACGACACCGTCGAGCTGAAGGCGGAATGGCCCCAGCACCACCTGAAGGCGGCCCGCCGGATCGCCGCGCACGCCAACACCGCCCGCGGGGAGCCGATCCTGTGGCTGATCGGGGTCGACGAGAAGCAGGGGGTGGTCGGGGCGGATTTCGAGGAGCTGTCGCGGTGGTATTTCCAGGTGCGGGGCTGTTTCGACGAGCATCTCGCCCCCGACCTGGTCAGCCTGGCCGTCCCCTGGGAAGGCAAGACCGTGGTCGCCCTGCTGTTCGAAACCGACCGCGCCCCCTTTGTCATCCGCACCAGCGCCATCGGTCCCATCACCCACGAGGTGCCCTGGCGGGAGGCCAACTCGACGCGGTCGGCCCGCCGCGCCGACCTGCTCGATCGCGCCCTTGTCCACCACGACGATACGGCC
>CAZKPI010000419.1:0-5054 GCA_964554555.1 uncultured bacterium | reverse complement strand
ACCCGTTCAAATCCCACCTTGCCGGTCTGCTCGAAGAGACGCTTGATCTGAGCGCGGTCCGGATCCCAGAAGACGATGAAAGGGGGACCTGATCGAACAGGACGAGACCGGGCCAGGTGGTCTGTTCGGCCAGGTAACCGATGGGCTGGGTCCATCGCTGGAAACCGGTGAAAGAACCACCATGGATGCGGCACCCGCGCCTCAAACGCCGCCCGTGGAGGGGGGACTGGACGTTGCGCGGTGCGACGTCGCTGAGACGGTGCAGGCACACCACGAGGGGCCCGTCAGGTCAGGGAACAGGGCCAGGCCCCCGCGCGGGGCAGACAGGCGACCACCATGGAAAGCAGAAAACCGTTTATGAATGATTCCCTCATTGACTTTTGATCAAGTTTCCTGAATGGGAATCATAGGGGCAGACCCTTGGAAAAATCGTGAACAATCCACAAATGTTCCGATGACTACATGCTTCATCAGGAATGGATATCAGTTCTCCAGACGGGGTCAGACAAGCCGATTCGACAGTGAACGTTTTTCCGGCTATTGGCATCTCTTTTGCTATTCACTGAGGTGGTTTTACATAAAGCGAGGTGAGGAGAGATGTCGAAGCGCGAACTCCGGAATTCCACGAAGAAATGTGGCGAAAGGCAGTCAGAAGCGTCCACTTCCTGCTCCCTTCCGACAACGGATCCGTGGCAGAATCCGATGCCGATGTTGACCAATCTGGGCTTCCCGGCGCCGGTCCTGGTCATCCGGACAGAAGGCCCTGAAGGCGGATTGACCGTATTTCCCATCCATTGATCGCTCTCTCCGGTTGTGCTGGCCGAAGGGCGACCCGAACTCATCCTGCCGCGGGTAAGGAGTTGAAGGTTCGCCCCTTCAGAAAAAACTGGAGGCGAAGGAGCGCGATCACTACCGGCTCGAACGGTCCTACGGCCGGTTCCGCCGTAAACCGACCCTGCCTGAAGATGCCAGCGCCGAAAACACCGAAGCCCTTGGCCGGAACGGTGTCCTTACCGTCACCATCCCCCGGATCCGATTGGCCGGATCGCCGCCCGCCTCGTCGAGGTCATGGCGGGATGACGTGTGTGATGACCCGGCTTGGCCGTTGTCGGGGCGGGTTGACCTGGGGAGAGGATTCCCCTGCCGCTTGTGATCAACCGCCTGGACCGTGACTTGCCCCTTCTGCCGCACCTTCAGCACGGCGGCAGGGGCGGCGGCGAATCATGCCGCCAGCAGACTGACGGGCACCAGGCCCTCCCGGTGCCCGTCGATGTCGTCGATGCCGTCGGGGGCGCCGAATGTCGCCAGGTTGGTGAAGGCGGCATGCCGGGGCCGGTTGCCCGGCCCCGTGCGGACGGATGGCCGGTCAGCGGATGTCGGTGACCTGGATGGTCTTGCGGTCGCCTTCGGTGTAAAGGACGCCGGCGATCGTGACGTTCTTCCCGGCCCACTGGGCCAGGGAGATCGAACTGACCGTCTCGACGCTGACGAACAGGGGCTGGAGGACGGCCCCGTCGTAGGCGGCATCGGCGCAGGAGAACACGAACAGGCCGGTCACCGGTTTGCCGGCGGCGGTGGCCTGCACGACCTTTCCGGGCACCCCGGAAAACTCGGCGGGCGGCGGGGGCAGGACGCGGGCGCGCGTCACCACGAGATACATGGGGCCGACCTCGTAGGAGGAAATGACGCCGGTTCCGGGATACCCGTCGACGGCCCCCGGCTCGCTGGAGTGGCCCGCGCCATTGCCTGAGAGGCCGAGCCTGACGGACAACGGGATGACCTGGCCCGGGTCGGCGGGAACGTCGGGATCGGTCGGGGCCACGGGGGTGTAGGGCGATTTCACCATCAGGCCCTCGACCTCGACGAAGGGGTATTGGACGAGGTCGGCGAGGTCGACCTGGGCCTCAATCCTGTCGCCGGTTGCCGAGGCCTTCGTCAGGGTGATCTTCTGGCCGGGTTCCTGGGCCAGCCAGGCGATGGCCGCAGGGCCGGCCGGGAAGATGGCCGGTTCGGCCCCGCCCATGGACCCGCTCGAGCTGGAGCCGAAGCCGGCGCCCATGACGCGCGCGAGGCCGACGGATTCGAGGCTGTGGGTGAAGGACCAGGATTTTCCCTCAATGGTCTGGGGGGGGGCGGGGGCCTGCCCGCGGCCCGCCGGGCGGAGGGAATGGGGGGCGGAGGGGTCGGGCTCGGCAACCACGGGCGGGGTGGGGAAGTTGAGATTTTCGCCCGTTTGCGCCCAGATGATGTAGGCGACGGCCCTGGCCTGCTCGGCCGACAGCGGCGGAGTGATGCCGGCGGCAACTTCCTGCACCCGGGTGACCAGGCGTTCGAGGAACTGGTCCTGCAGGCGGAGGAACCCGATGGCGCGGCCCGCCGGGTCGCCCTGCGGGGCCATCAGGGTCTTGTAATCGGAGTTCGCGCTGATCTCGACGCCCGAGCCGACGGCCTCGCCGCCGGTGACGGAATCGTCGAACCCGTAGGCGGGGACCTCGATGGCGAACACTTTGGCGACCAGCTCGGGGGTGAAGTTCACTTCCATCAGGGCCAGGCTCAGGTATTTGCCGAAGGTCAGGAAGACCTGGCCGTTGTCGGTGAAGAACCGGTGGATCTCAGCCGGGGTGCGGGCGGCCTCCAGGGCGGCGGCGATCTTGTCTGCCAGGGCGAAGAACTCCTGGTAGCCGGCCTCCTCCACGTCGGGAACGAGGGTCCTGACCGACTCGGTGATGACCTCGAGGAACCGGAGCTTGCGCGCCTTCAGCCGTTCGGCGGCGGTGGTCTGCCAGTCGGCGGTGCGCTTGATCTCGGGCAGGAAGGGCTCGTAGACGAAGGTCTGGTCCATGTCGTCCAGGGCCTGGCGGTCGGCGGCGCTGAACCCGAGCTCAGCGGCCTTGGCGGCGAGTTCGCGGTCGAACAGCTTCCAGCCCTCGGCCGGGGTCATCTCGCCCTTTTCGATGGCTTCGTTGATGCGCTGTTGCAGTTCGAAGGCAAACTGGCGACGGGCGGGCATCTTCGTGCCGAATTTGCCTTCCATGGCCTGTTCGCGGGCGACGAGGTTCCGCACCAGCTCGGCGATCTTCCCTTCCAGTTCCTGGAGAGCGCCTTCAGGAAGGACCGACAGGACCTCGCCCAGGTTGATGTCCAGGTGCCTGCCGAACTTCGCCGCCTCCTTGACGATCTTCACGGGCAGGCCCGATTCGGGATCCATGGTCGGGGCCCGCACCATGCGGCCGTTCACCACCCTGGGCAGGAGCGCCTCGAAGGTCCGGCCGTTGGCGGTGGCGCGCACGATGAGGTTCCGGAGAATGGCGAGCGAGGAGGTGAAAGAGATCTGGTAGTAGCCCTTGTCGTCGGTGCGGCCGGTCCCGAGGGGGATCTCCCCGCCCGTGGCCGGGTCCAGGGCGATCAGCTGAACGTCGGCGTTCTCGGCCGGGGTTTCGAGGGTCGCCGCCAGATTGGCCCTCACCTTGTTGTTCAGGCTGGCGGTGCTGACGTAGCCTTCGACCGTGCCGGCGGTGCCCGTGCCGGGCCCGACGGGGCTGATGAAGCCGCCGCCCCCGCCGCCACCGCCGCATCCCGTCAGCATCAGGGAACAAAGGAAAGCCAGGAAGATGGCCAAGGGACGGAACTCTTTCTTGGCGTGGGATCTCATGGTGCCTCCTGCAAAACTCTTTTTCGGGAACCAGTTATGATACCCCAGACGGGGCCCTGTCTTCAATATCGGCCGGCCCGTCCCCTTCCCGGAGAGGGTGGTGTATAATGCTCCACGGACCGACCACCCTCCCGAACCGAAAGGAGCCCGCCCATGGCTTCCCCCGCCCCCGTGGCCATCCTCCGCACTTCGCCTGAACGGGTGCTCGAAGACTACCACGAGCTGATGAACCTGGCCGGCTACCGGGAAGAGATCGACCCCGGCGCCGAAACCGCGCTCAAGGTCAACATCTCCTGGCACTTCTTCTACCCGGCCGCCTCGACCACCCCCTGGCAGTTGGAAGGGGTCATCCGGGCCATGAAGCGCGACGGGTATTCCCCCGACCGCATCCATGCCTGCCACAACCGCACCGTGGTCATCGACGCCCGCCTTGGTGAGCGCGAGAACAAGCAGGTGAACGTGGTCCAGGCCCACGGGCTGGCCAACGTGCACCTCTACGAGTCCGAACCGTGGATGGACGTTCGCGAGGCGGTGGGCGACCTGACGAAAAAATTCCTGTGTCTGAACGAGGTCTATCCGCAGGGGTTTGCCATCCCGCGGCGGTTCGTCGGCGAGAACATCATCCACCTGCCGACCGTGAAGACCCACATCTTCACCACCACCACGGGGGCGATGAAGAACGCCTTCGGCGGCCTGCTCAACGAGCGCCGCCACTGGACCCACCCGGTCATCCACGAGACGCTGGTCGATCTGCTGATGATCCAGAAAAAAATCCATCGCGGCCTCTTCGCCGTCATGGACGGCACCTTTGCCGGCGACGGTCCCGGGCCGCGCTGTATGGTGCCCCACGTCAAGAACGTCATCCTGGCCTCGCGCGACCAGGTGGCCATCGACGCGGTGGCGGCGCGCCTGATGGGGTTCGACCCCCTGAAGGACCTGAAATACGTGCGGCTGGCGCACGAAATGGGCCTGGGCTGTGGCGACCCGGCGCAGATTCCGCTGGTGGGCGATCTCGAGGCCGCCCGCGAGAACTGGCATTTCGACGGACCCTTCCGCGAGATGACCTTCGCCGCCCGCAACCAGCACCGCATCTACTGGGGGCCCCTGAAGAAACCCCTCGAGTGGTCGCTGAAGACCTGGCTCGCGCCGTGGTCCTATCTCGCCTCGGTCTTCTACCACGACCTGTTCTGGTACCCGCTGTACGCCCGTGCCAAGGCGCGGCGCGTCATGCGCAGTCCGTGGGGCCGGCTGTTCTCGAACTGGGAACGGGCCCGCCCCGACGCCGCCGGCCGCGGCTACCCCGCCGACCAGTGGGGCGACACGACCCCCCTGAAGATTGACAAGAGCCATGTCTGGCAGGGCCTCAAGCTCCTGGGCATGGCCCTCGTCGAGTCCCCCGAAT
>CAZKPI010000418.1:1775-5060 GCA_964554555.1 uncultured bacterium | reverse complement strand
CGCCTCGTCATCCTGGCGTGGCTGGCCGCCATGGCCCTGCCCGGGTTCGGGGGGCCCATCCTGTTCCAGGATGATTTCCGGCGCCCCTCATCAGAGCAGGTCGGGGGAGGCTGGCGCGAGTTTTTGCTTCGCGGCGGGGAGGCCCGGGAGGGCGATTCCCCCTGGCGGATCGCCGAAGACTGCCTGCGCTTCCAGGCGACCGGCGAGGATGCCTACATCGAGGATTTCGTCGAGACCACCGAAGCCTTCCCCGTCGATGGGGGACTGCGCATCGAATTCGAATGCCGCGGACAGGTTGGCACCTCCAAGGGCTACGTGGGGCCGGCCGTGCTCCTGGTCCCCGAGGGGGCGGTCCACGGGCCGGGCTACGCCTTTTCCCCCGTCAACACGCCGATCGGGGTGGCGGCCTGGTACCAATGGGAGATGCAGGGCAGGAGCGGTCTCCTCGTCATGGCCAACGGCCGGAACCTGCTGAAACAGGGGCCGCAGGGCGCAGGCGAGCCTGGACTCGACACCGCCCGCTTCGCCGGTCTGAACGAAGGCGGGTTCGCCCGGCACGTGCTCACCATCGCCGACGGCCGTCTCACCTATTCGTCCCCCGTGTTCCCTGAGCGGTCGTGGCCCCTGGCGAAACCCCTGGCCCCCGGCGAGCGCCGCCGCCTGGCCTTCGCCGCCCGCCTGTACGACCGGGGGGTGCCCCAGACCATTGTCATTCGCAAGGTCAGGGTGTCCGGCCTGTCCGACACGACCCCGTCCGGGACCGACCTGTCGGGAACCACGACCACCGGGCCGGCCCTGCCCCCGACCACGACCACCTCCGGCGGGCAGGACCGGCCGGGGACACCGCCCCCGGCCGCGGGCGACACGTTCACGCAACTGATCCAGCCATCCTCCAATGATCAGGTCGTGACCACGCCCCTGGGCCAGGTGACGATCCCTGGCGGAGTCCTGGCCGCCCCGCAGGTCCTGCGCATCGCCCCCGGCCGCCTTCCGCCGGAGCAGAACCCGCTTCCCCCCAAAGCTCCTTTCGGCCGCCTCATCGACCTGTCGCTCGGCGACCAGCACGCCTTCACCAGGCCCCTGACCCTCGAAGGCTCCTTCGACCCGGCGACCCTCGTTCCCCAGACCTTCGCGAAGGTTCCCCTGGCCGCCCTTCACTGGGAGGCCGACATCGGCCGCTGGAAGCGTCTGCCCCTCGAGATCGACGCGGCCGCGAAGACCTTCCGGGTGAAGACCGACCGGCTCAGCCTGCTTGCCGTGGTCGATGTGGGGGCCCTCATCCAGCCTGCCTGGGCCTACACGAAGGACAACCTGCTCCCCGAGAACGTGCTCGGGGAATTCCTGAACGACTGGGACGCCATTCAGTGCACGGCCCATTTCAACGTCTGCTACAACGAGGCCAAGCTGATGACCATGTACAAGGAAGGCGCCGACCGCCTGTCCGGCATCCACTATACGGGCTCGTCCTCCTGCGGGTCGAAGTTCATACCCGACATCGTCGAGGACACGGTGCGGTTGTGCGAGGCCGCCTATGACGGCTTCCAGCGCGCCGGATTCGACATGGGGAAAGTGACCATGCTGAACGGCGGCCGGCGGAACATCATGTTCTACCCGGGTTCATCGAGCTTCCGGTCTTTGACGTCGGGGGTCATTTTGCTCAGCACCGTTTTGTGTTCCGAGGAGACCAGCCTGAAGCGCAATCTGGCCCATGAGATGTTCCACGGGGTGCAGAATGCCTACTACAACAGCCTGCTCGAAATGAACAGGGGCGTGGGGTCGGTGTGGCATCCGCTGGACTGGTGGCTGGAAGCCACCGCGGTCTTCGCCTCCTCGAAAGTCCCCTGGGACCTCGGCGACTACGACCGGACCATGGAGGCGGACTATTTCCGTCTTCCCGTCACCTCCTCCGAAGGGGAGCATGCCTATCAGACGGTCTGGCTGTTCGATGCCCTCGCCCGCAAGGGTGTGTCCTTCCGGGACCTGTTCGTCAGCGTGGCCGCCGCCCATGGCAGTTGGGGGTTCGCCGGATTCACCAACACCCTCAAGGCCATGGCTGACTTCCTCGGTCCGCTGGGCATCCAGTTGCCGGCCGTCTACGACGAATGGCTGCGCGATACCGTCTTTTCCCGGATGGACATTTCGAAAGCGGCACGGATCGCCGAGTTCGCCGATCAGCAGGACCTGCTGAAGAGCACCGACCCTGGTCTGGCGCGGACCTTCACGGTAAAAGGCGGATACGCGGCTGTGGTCTGGACTATCATGGCCGGGGAAAACCCTCCCGGCACCGACCCTGCGTCGCCGCGAGTTCTCACCCTGCAAGGGAATATCCCGGCCGGGGTGATCGTCAGCGCCTTCGCGGTGCCCGACCTGAAGCGGCCCCAGCGGTTCGACTTTCGCGGCCAGTTGACCGGCACGGGCGGGGAGGCCTCCCTGGCCCTGGGGGCCATCCCGCCCCGGAACTACCTGGTGATCCTGGCGGCCAATACCGGAACCGGCGACCAGACGATCGCCCTGGCGATCGCGGGAGGGGGCCTGACCCTCGCCTACAACGGGTCGGAACTGGTGGTCACCGGCGCCTTCCCGACCCGGGCCAGGTTCGAATGGGAGTTCGGCGACGGCAGTCCGAATGCCGTCACCACCGAACCGCGGATTGCGCACCCCTATGCCGGTCCGGCGACTGGCCCCGGCCAGTCCGTGACCTCGATCCGGGCCCTGAATGGCGTTCCCTACACGGCGAAGGTTCGGGTGTTCGACGCCGCCACCAATCAGCCCGTCGGGGAAGCCGTCACGACATTCCACGTGGGCGGCGCGTTGCGCCAGCACACCATCTCAGACCGCTGAACCAGGGGGGAACAGGGGACGCTTCCAGGCGGCCCGACGGGATCCTGAACTTCCCCGGGGAAAACCCGGGAAAACCTGGAAAACGCCGGGGAAACACCCGGAAAACGCCGGCATCCAGGGGCAGGGAGGGGAATGCCCGCCCTGGATGTTCCTTTCTTGTCCGTCGGCCGGGCCTGTGCTATCGTCGAAGGGAAATGGATGGTGCACGGGCATGGTGACTGAACACCGGGGGGCCGGGCGCCGGCCGCCGGAGCACCGGCGTCGGCTGGCGACGGTTGTGTTGTTGTTCGTGATTGCCGCCCTGGTGCAGGGGGTGGTCCACGAGTTGCCGTCCCCTGCGTGCTCGGGTGAATCCACCCACCAGGACGGGCCCGGGATCGCCCCCCAGCATGCCCATGAGGCCCACCATGGATGCACCACCCTGAACTGTTCCGCCGGACAGTT
>CAZKPI010000418.1:0-1758 GCA_964554555.1 uncultured bacterium | reverse complement strand
CGGCCCGCCGGCCCTCCATTTCGAGGACAGCCGGGTCGCGGTGGGGCCCCTGCCGGCCCTCGAATCGGCCAATCTGGCCCGCCTGCTCCGGCCCCCTATCGGCCTCGCCTGAGAAGGCGTCCCCCGGGACGACCTTCCCCCTGACCCCGTCCGGATTGACCATTCTCTCATCCGGTGCGGGGGTGCGGTCGCCGTTCGCTTCTTCCCCCCCATCGTTTGCCTGTGCAGGAGGCTTCCATGCAGCGATTCCGGTTGGTTCCCGTTCTCTGTCTTTCCATCCTGTTCGCCTGTCCGCTCCTCCCCGCGACCGGGGAGGAGCCCCCATCCGCTTCTCCCGGCCCGCTCACCCTCGACCAGGCCATCACCAGGACCCTGGCCGGGCGTCCTGGGCTCCTCGCCATTCCGCACGAGGAGCGGGCGGCCCGGGCGCTGGTCCATCAGGCCGGGCGGCCCGCGAACCCCCGGCTGTTTTCCGAATGGGAAAACTTCTCCGGGACCGGTGACCTGTCCGGGACCGGGGCGATGGAGACGACCTTCGGCCTGACCCAGGAAATTCCCCTGGGTGGAAAGCTCCGGCACCGCGAGGCCCTGGCCCGGAACGAATGCCAGGCCACGCACCTGGGCGGACAGCACAAGCGTCTCACCATGCAGGCCATGGCCGTGACCCGGTTTGTCCGGGCCTTCTTCCTTCAGCAGGCCTGTCGCCTCGAGGAGGAGAACCTCGCCCTCGTGGAGAAGACCACCGATGCCATCGCCCGGCGGGTCGCCGCGGGGGAGGTCCTGCCGCTCCAGAAGACGAAGGCGGAGGTCGAACTCGCGGCGTCACGTGCGGCGCTCGAACGCCTGCGCCGTGACCTCGAGGGTGCCCGCGCCCAGCTGGTCTCCATGTGGGGCGGCGCGGCCGCCGACCTGGGCCCCCTCGTCATGGCGGATGCCGGGACCCTTCCCCCGATTCCTGACGCCGAAGAGGCCTGGCAGAGCGTCGCCAGCCATCCGGCCATCGCTCTGGCCGACAACAGTGTAGACGGCGCCCGGCTCGGCCTGCGCGCCGCCCGGGCTGAGGCCGCGCCGGATCTCGAGATCACGGCCGGCTGGCGCCGGTTCCGGGAGACGGGCGACCGGGCCGCCCTGGCCGGGTTCGCCCTCACCCTGCCCCTGTTCGACCGCCAGCGGGGCGAGATCCGCGCGAAGCAGGAACGCCTTGCCGCGGCCGAACTGCAGGCCAGGGATGCCCGGCTCGAGGTCAGGGAGCAGATCCTGGCCGCGCTGGAGCGGCTCCAGGGGCTCCGCCGGGGGATCGACCTCCACCGGGAGACCATCCTTCCCGGTGCCGAGGAGAACTTCACTGCCACCGAACGCGGCTACCGCCTTGGCGAACTGACCCTCCTCGATCTCTTCGATGCCCAACGGACCCTCCTCGCCGCCCGCCGCACCACGCTCGACATGCAGGCTGAAGCCTGGCAGATCTTCGCCGAACTCGAGTTCTGGATGCCCGGCCTGACCGGAAAGCGGGGGGCCCCATGACCGGACGCCCACAGGAGTCACGCATGAACACGCCCATTCGTCTTGCCACGATCTTTCTCGCCGCTCTGTTCCTCGTGCTGGCGACCTGGACCATCCAGGCAGGTGCCGGGGCCGAAATCGCCCCCGCCCCCGGTCTCCAGGGCGCTTCGATCGCCTCACCCGGCGCCGCGGGGGACGACCATGACGGCCATGCCGACGAGTCCGGCCATGCCGACGAGTCCGGCCATGCCGACG
>CAZKPI010000417.1:0-5062 GCA_964554555.1 uncultured bacterium | reverse complement strand
TCCGAACCCTCGATCCGCGTCCGTCGGCGTTCATCCGCGGCTCGGCCCCGTTGCCTTTTTCCGAGGCAGGCCCAGCTGAGGATGGTGCGTGCGGGAAAGGCGTGCCGCGACCAGGCTGGCGGGGTTCAGCTTTCATTGGCCACCAGCGTCTTCAGGGTCACCACGCGGCCGCTCGGCTTGCCGGAGCGATCCAGCAGGGCGATGCGCACCTCGATCTTCTTGAACCGAACCAGAGGGCCGCTCCTGACCTCCTTGATCTCGAGCGACCTCTGGAGGTCTGCCTGAGGGGTGATATGGAAGACGAGAGGGTGGGAAGGGCCCATCGGCAGACCGTCTTTGAGCTGAGCGTCGGTGAAGGAACCGAGGGGGATCAGGCGGAATGGCGTGGCGCACAGCTGTTCGAGCAGTTCGAGGGCCGCGTTGTGGGCGACGAACTCCTCCTGGGTCATCTGGATGCCCCGGGTGCCTGCCCCGAAGGAGAACAGCACGGGGGTAAGCATGGCGGCCAGCACTCCCACCGCGATGAGGATTTCGAGCAGGGACAGGGCCCGGTGCCGCCTATTCATGCCACATGGTGTCCTGGTCATCGACCCTGATCTTGGTGAAGGCCAGCGATGATGGACGGGCCGGGTCGGTGGCCTCCCGGAAACGAATGGTGCCGCCCTGGGTACAGCCGGACGGGTTGAGATCGCCGGCGGCCAGACTGCCGAACAACTGCAGGGGGGCGTTGGCGTTCACCTCTGCGCCAGGGGCGAAGATGTGCAGGTGGTTGGGCTGGCCCGACGCGAAGACCACGGTGCGGCCCTTGACCAGGACCACGCTGAGGGCCTCGGCGGGACTGGTGACCACCACTCCCCCCAGCACCAGGTTCCCCTGTTCGAGGACGATCATTCCCCCCCCGACCACCTTGAGGGGGGCGGGCTTTCCGGACGGGGGCAGGAAGAGGTCGAGGCCCTCGGGGTTCTTGATGCGGACCACCCCGTTGAGCACCAGGCCGCCCGCCTTCGCGTCGAAATACGTCTCCCAGAAGTCGGCAATGGACCCGGACTCCGCCTGCACCCGGCTCTGGACCACCTCGAGCAGGCGCGAAGCCTCGGCCGGCCCCTTGTAGCACACGAAGTCGCCGCGCCGCACCTCCAGGTTGGTTCCCAGGTCCTCGCTCAGGATGGCCTTTTCGGGGGGGAAGACCCGGACGGCCGCTTTGTTCAGCACATCCTGCATGGCGTTGTAGGAGGTTACGTAGGGAACCTCGACGATGCCGCTCATCAGCCGGGAATACTCGGCCCCGTTGGCGAACAGCATGCCGGCGGTCAGGATCGGGCCGCCCACCCGCCGGCCGCGGCCGTCCTTGATCTCGCGCCCGGGGTCGTAGGACCGTTCCGGCATCGAGGGCAGGGGGTAGAGCGGCTTGTGGGTGTCGAGCATCTGCTGGACGTCCGACTCGGTGGTGGACACCTGCAGAAGGCTGAACCGGGGAAAGGCCGCCACCACCCGGCCCAGGACCCGGGTGCGCGACTGGTAGCCCTTCCGCGCCTCGCCGTAGAGGTGCAGAAGGTTCGAGCGCGAGGTGTAGGTCGACCGGTCGGCCGGCGACAGGATGTCGCCTTCGTACATGGCGTCGGTGTCCTTCTTGCTGCTCTTGTCGTGGAACCCCTCGAACACGAAACTGTGCTCGAACGAATACTGGACCTGCCGGACCGGGTTGAGATCGACGCGGTCCCAGTGCAGGTTCACGGGGTTGGCGAAGACGGCCGGCACCAGGCTGGGCGGGCTCTTGAAGCGGATCGGCTGGAAGGTGTTGGGGTTGCTGACGTCGTAGACATGGAAGATTTCGCCGAAGGAGCCGGCCCCCGAGGTGATGTTCAGCCGCACCTTGCCGCCGCCCAGGTAGATCCAGCCGCGGTCCTGCCAGACCGTCTCGGCCGCCTCCCCCGACAGCACCTCGCCCACCGAGCGCGCCTCGAGCGGCGAATCGGGGGTGGCGTGGTTCAGGCAGATGATCGGCCGGGGGCCGTCGACGACGTTGCTCTGGTAGTCGTTGCGGATGACGTTGAACCGCCCTTCCTGGCCGCGGCTGGCATCCTTCAGGTGCAGGGTGAACTTCGGGGTCAGGGGGGGAAGGATCGACCCGACGCGGATCTCCCGCCGGACGGTCAGGGTGCGGCTGACCCCCTTGTACTGGCCGGTCGCCTCGACCGACAGCCACCCGGCCTTGGCCAGGGGGTCGGCCCACCGCGCGGGGTCGGTCTCGGTGGCCTCGAACCCGCGCAGCCAGACCTCCACGCGGATGGCCGCGCTCTTGTCGACCTCGGCCGCGAAGGCCTTCAGGTCGCGGTTCCAGGAGTCGTCCAGGTGGGGCATCAGCGAAGTGTCCTCGAGGGGGTTCGGCTGGAGCAGGACCTTCTGCAGGGGCCCCGGTTCCCCTGACCCCAGGCCGGCCGCGGCCAGGGCCTCGCGGATGGCCCGGATCGAACTGCTGATGCCGGCTTCGGCCAGCAGGTGCGCCACCTCTCCGTAGGCGAGAACATGGATGGTCTCGTTCTGCTGTCCGACAAACTGGAAGAGGGTCACCCCGAGCAACAGCATGACCGCACCGATGGCCAGCACCAGCACCAGCGCGAAACCCCGGGACGGCTGACCGGCGGCGGCCGCCCGGGTCGGCAGGGGGGCAAGGATTCCCATCGGGGAACGGATGGCGGGTCCGGTCATGGGACCGGCCGGGTCAGCGCCCGCCGCCGACCCCGTCGTCGGGCAGGAATTCCAGAACCCAGCGGGGGTCTCCGGCGGCGGCAATTTCGGGCACCGAGGAAGCGGGCCCCGGGGGGGGGAGGACCTCGCGGGTGGCCTGGGCGGCCAGGCGCCGGGTGCACCCGTTCCCTTCCACCCGGGCTTCGAAGCGCACCTGGTCGGGGGCCAGACGGTGGTGTAGGAGCGACAGGACGAGGCCGGGGGCGATCTCCTGGCTCTTCAGGTCGAGGCTGTCGGAGGCCGGGGCGGCGGTCTCCCCGCCGGCCGGCTGGAACCGGATCTTCTGCATCACCATGGTGATGGCCGACTCCATCTGGTAGTCGGCCTTCAGCTTCAGCAAAAGCGAGACGGCGCCTGCCTGGCGGGCCTGCTTCAGATACCAGATGGCCCCGCCCATGGCGGCGATCAGGGCCAGACAGAGGCCCAGATAGACGGCCAGGATGCCGCGGCGGCCGGTGTTCATCGTTTGCCTCCCCGCAGGGCGAACGAGGTGAAGAACGGCGGGGCGAACGAGTCGGCGGGCACCAGCCAGATGCTGACCAGCTGACCGTCGGGCGGGGCGAGCTCGAACCCGCCCGAGTGGAGGCCCGCGAGCATGACCTGGGCCTGGCCTCCCGCCGCGGTGCGGGTGAGGGTGCCGTTGGCGAGGGTCCAGCTGACGGTCTGCTGGCGGGCGTCAGTCAGGGTGAGGGTGTCGCGGGACCGGCCGGCCGTGACCGCCAACCGGAAGTCAGCCCGCAGTCGTTCAAAAACGGCATGGTAGGTGTCGAGCAGTTCGCTGGTCGTGGTGGGCTGGGGCTGGCCGGTGGTGAACTGGTAGACCGACAGGAGGGTGGCCCCGAGCATCAGGATGAAGACCAGTCCCAGGACGGTCTCGACGCCGACGAAGCCGCGCTTCACTTCCCGATCTCCAGGATGGGCTGAGGGGGATGGTGGGCCAGCAGGCGCTCCAGAAAGACCCGTTTTTTCCGGCCCAGTTCCTCGTAGCTGATGTAGACGATCACCTTGTACAGGAAGTCGTCGAGATAGTAGGTGTCGACCTGGCAGGTGAACGGCTTCAAAGCCCAGTACAACTTGGGGTTGTCGCTCTCCTCGAGGCCAAGGTCTTTTCCCAGGAAATTGCGGAAATACTCTGACACCACCCGGTAGCCTTCGGGGGTGACCACGATCGGCTCCTCGGAGGTCATCGACGGCAGTGACTCGGGATTGGCGTGTTTCTGCGCGATGATCCGCTCCAGCACGTGGTGGGCCAGCAGGGTGGCGGTGAATTCGAGTTCCGACTCGCGTTCGGGGGGGCGCGACAGCTTGAAGACGTAGAAAAGAGGGGCCAGGGAAAGGCTCAGCACGCAAGCCACCAGCAGGAGTTCGAACAGGCTGGTGCCGTGCCGGCCGCACCTTCTTCCCTGACATTCCCTGAGCCGCATGGGTCGATTATAGCACGGGTGTTCCGAAATTGCGTGCCGGATTTCCCGCCCCCCCCGGGCAAAGGTGGAGGGCGCGGAACAAAGCGCTCAACTTCCCGACGCGGGATGCCGATGGGTCTTCCTGGGTATCTTCATCCACGGAAGGAGCCTTGGCGTATGATGCTGAACCGCTACCAGATCTCGATCTCGTTGATCCTCGGGCTGATCCTGCTGACGGCGGTCGGGTGCGGAACCCGGACCACCCTGCGGGGCAGCATCGTGGGCACGGTCGTCGATTCCCAGACCGGGATCGGCGTGGCGGGCGCCTCGGTCACCACCTCCCCGTCCACCACCTCGGTCGTCACCGACATCAACGGGAACTTCTCCATCCCCGATGTCCAGCCCGGGGTCTTTACCGTCACCGCCAATGCCGCCGACTACAACGGCAACTCGGTGACGGTCACCATTGACAGCGGCCTGACCGCCACCGTCAACATCGTCCTGGTGTCGATGGGGGGCAGTTTCGCCCGCAACATCCTGCCGATCTTCTCGGTCAACTGCGCCCTCGCCGGTTGTCACGACGACAGCACCGCCGCCGGCGGCCTGCGGCTGAACAGTTATGCCAACGTTCTCAAGGGCTCCCGGTACGGGGCGGTGATCTACCCCTACGACGCTTCCACCAGCAAGCTGGTGCGTCGCATCAAGGGCATCGAGACGCCGCGCATGCCCAAAAACCGGCCGGCCCTGGCCACTTCCGACCAGGGTCTGATCGCCAACTGGATCAACGGTGGCGCCCGCAACAATTAGCGGGAACAGAGTTTCATAGAGGAGAATAGGAAATGAGCTTCAAACGTGGTGTCCTGATTGGTGCCGCCCTCCTGACGATGGGAAGCCTGTCGTGGGCGTCCGCC
>CAZKPI010000416.1:0-5069 GCA_964554555.1 uncultured bacterium | reverse complement strand
CCCCTGTGGCAGACACTGCCGGGCTGGACCGCCTTGCAATATCCCTGGCGCTGGCTCTGGCCCGCCAGCCTCCTCCTCCTGCCCGCCATGACGGCCTGGACGGCCGACCGGGCGGCATCCCGCCCCGGGTTGGTCCCGGGTTGGCTGGCGGTGGGGGCCTGGCTGGCGGCCAGCCTCTGGGTGCAGGGGACCGTGGGTCCGTTGCCGCCCGAGGTGGCAGTCCGCGCCCAGGAAGGGGATTTCCACTACCCGTGCGAGTATGTCCCCGCCACCTGCCAGACGGCCGATTGCCGCCTTCCCCGGCCCCTGCCCACCCGGAAGGGACCCTACCATCAGCTCATGCTCGAGGCTCCGGGCGGCAGAATCGAACTCCTGTTCGGAAGCCGTGAGGAAGCCCTTTTCCAGGCCGACATCCCGACCGGGACGGGAACCCTGTGGTGCCACACCCACTTCGACCCCTTCTGGCGCCTGCAGGACACCGCCACCCACCGTCTCCTCCCCGTTCAGCCTTCCGGTTCCTGCGGCCAGATGCGGGCGGACCTGCCCGCCGGCCGGGCCACCTACCGCCTGTACCGGGTCCATTCCCGCCGCCGGGCAACCGGCTGGATCCTGGCCGCCGTGGCGGGCCTGGCCCTGGTGTGGCTGTGGCGCACCGTCCCGGCCCCGGCTGTTCCCGACGGACAACCGCCGGCCGCCACCGGAACCCCGCCGGGCCCGGGCATGGTATCCTGAAGCATGCCCGAACCCCAAGTCCCGCTCCTCATCCAGAGCCTCCTGATGGCGGTGTTCGGCAGTCTGCTGGGCAGTTTCAGCAATGTCGTCATCCTGCGCATGGCCGAAGGCCGGTCGGTGGTCTTCCCGCCCTCCGCCTGCCCCCACTGTCACCACGAACTGTCGCCGCTCGACCTGATCCCGGTGTTCGGCTGGATCCTGCTGGGGGGGTCCTGCCGCTACTGCCGGGCCCCCATTTCGTGGCAGTATCCGCTGGTGGAGCTCGCCGCGGCCCTGATCCTCGGCTCTGCCTGCTGGGTGTATGGCGATTCCCCGCTCCTCGTGCCGACCGCCGCCTGGGGGATGATCTGGTTGGTGCAGGCGGTCCTGCTCGCCCGCGAGGAAATGCGGGCGCCAGGACCCTTCCTGTGGCCCATCCCCGCGTTCCTTCTCCTGTCGTGGCTGGCGGGAGCGGGTTTCCGGCCGATCCAACTCACCGCCTTCGCCGTGGGTGGGGCGGCGGGGTGGCTGGCCACCCGGGGGACGGTTCCCGGGCTGTTCTTCCCCTGGTTCGGCAGTGGGGTGACGGTCGGCCTGGCCCACCCCGTCTGGGGGTGGTGGGGCCCCGCCGTCCTGGTGGTGCTCGCGGGCCTGTATCCCCGGACAGCCGCCCCCGGGGGACGCCGGGCCCTGAAGGCGATGGCGGTGGGTCTGCACGCCCTGGGGATCGCCCTGGCCATCGGCATGGGGGTGTGGCGCCCCTGAGGACGGCCGCGGGGAATGGCTCAGGGCTCTGGCGGCCGGCCCCCTGGCGAGGCGCGAAACAGCCGGGTCGCGCCGTCATCCGCGGCGGCCAAGGGGAAACGCCCCCGGCTCGGGTCGATCGGGCCGCGCCCGGGGTCGTGGGAGGGCAGAGCGGTTGCGGCGTTCAGGACGGGGGCAGGAAGCGCTCCGTCACGGGGGTGGTCCGCCCCCTGGCCAGGCTCTGCCGGACCCGTCGGGCGAGCGGCAGGATGGCCTCGGGAAGCTGGGGCATCTGCCGGTCGAGAACTTCGACCGTCGCGGCTGGCGCCAGGCGGGCCAGATTCCCCAGGACGATCTCGAGGACATCGACAGAACCTTCCTCCTCAAGCAGACGGAGGAGATCGGGCCCGGCCTGGTCCCGCTCGAGTTCGCAGAGGGCATCGACGGCGCATCCGCGCACATACTCGGCATCATCCAACAGCATGTTCCGGATGAGAGCGGAGGCGCCCGGTGTCGGGAAGCGGCTCAGCGCGGCCACCGCGGCTCCCCGGAGGAAGGGATCGGCTTTCTGGAGCCCGGCGTGGATCAGGGTGGCCGCCCGGTCCTCCCGGATATCCGCCGGGAGATCCTGGAGATGCTGGAGGGCCAGGAAGAGATCGTGGGGGGTGGCGAACTCCGGTATGGCTTCCAGGGCGCCATCGGCGGGCCCCGGTTCGCCGCCCCCTCCCGGAGTGGAAGTAGCGGCGGGGGTCTCAAGGGGAGCCACGCGGGGGTTGGCGGGGGAGACTGGCTCCGGATGCGGGGCGGGAACGAGCCCTGGTCCCGCCCCTGGTGCGGCCGGCAGGAGTGGGGCGGCGGGAGCGGGCAGGGCCGGGGAGGCGGCGACCGACCCGGCCAGTTCCTGCAATGCCCTGGCCAGGGCCGGGGTGGTTTCCAGCAGGCCGGCGGCCAGTTTCTGCCTGACGAGTTCAAGGATCATGCGGTCCCGTTCCTCGAGCCAGCGGAGAACCACCGGATGCTGGTCGGGGAAGCGGGTCAGGATCTCGACCGCCAGGACCTGCAGATCGGAGTCGCCACTGCGGGCGATCTCCGCCACCTTGGCCTTCTCGGCCGGGGACAGGCGGGGCAGGAGACGAACCCTCTGCAGGAAGGCGACCGTCTGGGCCCGTTCCGGGACGGCCGGCGGCACGACCGGTTCCGGCCCGGCGAGGCCCCCCCGCCGGGCCTGCGGGTCGGCATCACGCACGGGCAGGCCGTCGGCCTGCCCGTCCGCGCGGGCCAGGAGATCCCAGAGCAGGAACCCCGCGAGGTCGAGCACCAGCAGAAAGGTCCAGAATCGATCCATCCTTTGCCTCATCGGCAGGAAGCCGGAAATCCTTTCCCCTCGTGAGGATGGCCCGCCAGGTTTCCCCGGCCCGGCCACGGGCCCGATCAGGCGGCGCGGGGGGCGTGGCGGAGGTAGTAACTGGCTTCCCTGGCCTGGACCGAGCCGGGAGCGACCTGGGTGATGCGGCGGAACCGGTCGAGATTGCAGGGCCGGCCCAGCACCTTGTCCAGTTCCCCCAGGCGCAGGAGCACGTCCACGTCGTCGGGACAGAGGGCCAGCACCTGCTGGAGGGCGGCGTATTCCTCGCCCGCCTGTCCGGTCTGACGGAACACCGCCGCCACCCCACGCCGGCCGGGCAGGTAGCGTTCGTTCATCAGAAGGGTGTTGCGGTATTCGTCGAGGGCGTCCTTCCAGCGTCCGGCCGCCATGTGCAGGTCAGCCTGCAGACGGTGGCCTTCGATGTGGCCGGGATGGTGGCGGAACAGGCGCTGTAGAACCTCGCCGGCCTGGGTCAGCCGGCCGCGGTCGCGCAATACCCCGGCCAGCCGGAGGAAGGATTCGGGGTGGTCGGGGTGGTTCTCCACCAGCCGGGCGAAGGTGTCGGCGGCCAGGTCGATCTCCCCGGTCTGCAGGTAGAGGTCACCGAGTGCCAGCTGGGCCTCGAAGGAATCGGGCCGGAGGGTGGCGAACCGTTCCATGTGGACGATGGCGCGATCCCAATCCTGCAGGTGGAAGAAGGACTGGGCCAGCATGTAGAGCAGGGACGGGTTGTCCTTCAGCCCTTTCTGGGCGGCCAGGAAGGCCGGCACGGCGAGGGCGTATTTCTTCTGCCGGAACAGGCAATGGCCGAGGTTGAGGTAGGCATCGTGGGCGCTGGGGTTCAGCCGCACGATTTCGCGGAGGTGTTCCATCGCTTCGTTGAGCCGCCCCTGCCGGATCAGGAGTCCGGCGAGCGAGAACCGGGCCGCCTCGAGCCGGGGGTGGGAAGCCACCAGGGTCTCATACTGCCGGAGGGCTCCCGAGAAGTCGCCATGCCGGCGGAGCAGGTCGGCGAGGGCCAGGCGGATCTCGGGCCGGTCGGGGGCGGCGTTGGCCGCGCGCATGAGGAAGGTCACCTGCCGTTCGGTCTCGCCCAGCATCTCGTAGAGGCGGGAGCAGGCCACCAGCACGGTGGGGGACTGGGGGGACCGCTCCAGGGCCGTTTCCAGCACACAGCGGGCCTCGTCCATCTGTCCCAGCCGGGCCTGGCACAAGCCGAGGTCGACCATGGCCTGGACGTCGTCGGGAGCGAGGGCGAGGACCTTGCGGAAGACGCGGACGGCGGCGGGCAGGGAGCCATTGCGGACATGGAGCCGCCCCAGCTTGCGCAGGAGGTTCAGGTCGGACGGGTGCTCCTGGGTCTTCTCCTCGAGCTGTCCGAGGAGGTCATGGAGATGACGCGGACCGTCCAGCATGTCGTTTGCCTCGCTTGTCGGGGATGGCCGCCGCGTGCAGGTGGGCGACCAGGGCCCGCTTCTCCTTGTCGCGGAAGAAGGCGGAGCCCATAACCAATACATCGGCACCGGCGGCCAGGATCCTTTGCGCATTGCCGCGATCGATCCCGCCGTCGACCTCGATGAGGGTCGGCAGGCCGAGCCGGTCGATCATCCGGCGCAGGTCGGCGATTTTTCCGACCACGGGCTCCAGGAGGGACTGGCCCCCGAAGCCAGGGTTGACCGTCATGACGAGGACATGGTCGCAGTCGGGCAGAACGTATTCGAGCCCGGCCAGCGGGGTCTGGGGGTTGAGGCAGAGCCCGGCGGCGGCGCCCAGGTCGCGGATCTGCACGAGGTGCCGCTGGACGTGCCGGCAGGCCTCGAGGTGGATGGTGAGACGGTCGGCGCCGGCATCGCGGTAGGCCTTCAGCCAGTCCTGGGGCCGCTCGATCATCAGGTGAACGTCGAAGGGCAGGGCGGAGTGGCGCCGGATCTGGGCGATGATGGGCGGGCCAAAGGTGAGGTTGGGCACGAAGTGGCCGTCCATCACGTCGAGATGGACCCAGTCCGCCCCACTGCGGGAAATGACCTGGAGTTCCTCGCCCAGGCGGGAGAAATCGGCGCTGAGGATGGAGGGGGCGACCAGCACGGGGCGGGGCATGGGGCTCACCACAGGACGATCAGCAGGATCATCAGCCCCAGCAGGGCCCCCATCAGCCACAGGGGGTTCCGCCACCAGACGGTCTGTTCATCGGCCTTGCGCCAGATGACACTGGTTCCCGTCCCCCCGCCGCGAACAAGGGTCAGGCGGG
>CAZKPI010000415.1:0-5075 GCA_964554555.1 uncultured bacterium | reverse complement strand
CCAAGGGTCCGTACAAGGGAACCCTGGTCCACAAGGGCTGGCGGCTGAAGGAGTGCAAACTGCCCGAGCTGGTCGCGGGCTGGTCGGGCGACGTGATCGTCCCCGCCGAAGTCGAGATCCCCTGAGGAGGAGCGTTCCGTGAGCGAACCCAAATACATCGTCGGCATCGACCTGGGCACGACCAACATCACCGTCAACGAGGTGGCCGTCGCCGCCCTCGAGGACGAGAAGCCTGTCGTGGAGGCCTTCCCCATCCTCCAGGAGTTCGCCAAGGGGGCGGTCGAGGAACGCGACGTCCTGCCGTCGTTCCTGTTCCAGCGCCTGCAGGAGAAGCCCGCCCTGGCCTGGACGCGGGACCTGCCCTTCATCGTCGGCGAGTATGCCCGCGAGCGCGGCGCCGAAGTGCCCGGCCGGCTGGTCAGCTCGGCCAAATCGTGGCTGTGCAACACCCGCGTCGACCGGCGCGAGGCGATCCTGCCCTGGAACGCCCCGCCGGAGGTGCAGAAGATCTCCCCCCTGGCCGCCCAGGCCGAGTATCTGGCCCACGTGCGGCTGGCCTGGAACGCGAAGTTCCCCAAGCAGAAGCTCGAGAACCAGATGGTGGTGGTCACCATCCCCGCCTCGTTCGACGCGGCGGCGCGCGATCTCACCGTCGAGGCGGCCCGGCAGGCCGGCCTGCCGGAAGTCACCCTGCTCGAGGAGCCCCAGTCGGCCTTCTACTCCTGGATCGGCCAGACCCGCGTTCCCTGGCGGGAACAGGTGAAGAAGGGCGACGTGGTGCTGGTCGTCGACGTCGGCGGCGGCACCTCCGACTTCAGCCTGATCGAGATCGGCGAGGAGGGCGGCGACCTGGTGCTGAACCGCGTGGCGGTCGGCAGTCACATCCTGCTCGGCGGCGACAACATGGACCTGACGCTGGCTTTCCACGTCAAGGGCAAGCTCGAGGCGGCGAAAAAGAAGATCGACACCTGGCAGACCGTGGCGCTCAGCCATGCCTGCCGCAAGGCGAAAGAGGCCCTGCTGAGCGACCCCGACCGCAAGTCCGAAAACATCGTGATCTCGGGGCGCGGCAGTAGTGTCATCGGCGGCTCGGTCAAGTCGACCCTGGAGCGCCAGGAGATCGAGGACCTTTTGGTGGACGGCTTCTTTCCCGTCTGCGCCTTTACCGATGCCCCGCGCGAGGATCCGGCCCTCGGGTTCCGCGAGGTGAACCTGTCGTATGCGGCCGACCCGGCCATCACCCGGCATCTCGCGCATTTCCTGCGTCAGCAGGCCGGCAAGCCCGACTACCAGTATCCGAAGGCCATCCTGTTCAACGGCGGCGTCTTTCTGGCGAAGCGGTTCCAGGACCGGCTGGTCGAGGTAATCAACGGCTGGCTGAGGGAGGCGGGCCGCGACCCGGTCAAGGTGCTGGAAGGGACCGACCTGGTGCGGGCCGTGTCGGCGGGCGCGGTGCACTTCGGCATGGCCAAGCGGGGCAAGGGCATCCGCATCCGGGGCGGCGTGTCGCAGAACTACTACCTCGGTGTCGAAAGTTCCCTGCCCGCCGTTCCCGGCCTGAAGCCGCCCCTCAAGGCCCTGTGCGTGGCGAAGATGGGCACCGAGGAAGGCACGGTGACCGAGGTGCCCAGGCACGTCTTCGGCCTGGTGGTCGGCAAGCCGGTCGAATTCAAGTTCTTCAAGTCGCCGTCGCGCCGCGAGGACGAGGTCGGCCAGCTGTTCGACGAGATCCCCCCTGACGTTGAGGAGACCAGCGGCCTGTCGAGCGAACTGCCGCCCCAGGAGGGCATGGCCCCCGGCACGGTAGTGAACGTGAGTCTGCAGGTCGGCATCACCGAGATCGGCACGCTCGAGATCTGGTGCCGCCAGCAGGGCGGCGATCACCGCTGGAAGCTGGAGTTCAACGTCCGCGACGCCATCCGCTGAGGGAACGTGCCACTCGATTCCGTCGTTCGGTCATGCCGGGCTTTCGCCTTCCTGGGGGGGTGGGTGCCGAAGAAGGGAGCCGGAAATGGCCACAAAGTGGGATAAGACGCACCAACAGACCCTGGGAGTTCCGTCTATCCTCATCCCCGGCCTCACGGCCGACGATTAGGTGACCATGGCCACTCCGCGCTACCTGATCGGCATCGACCTGGGCACGACCCAGACCGCGCTGTCCTACCTCGACCTGGAGGAACCGGCGGCGGGGATCCGCACGTTTCCCATCCCTCAGCTCGTCTCCTCGAAGCAGGTCGAGGGCCGGCCCACCCTGCCGTCGGTGGTGTTCCTGCACGACGATCCTGCCGCCAACCCCGCTCTGCCCTGGGATGCCCATCCCGACTACCTCCTGGGCCAGCACGCGCGGGACCTCGGCCTCGAGATTCCCGTCCGGCTGGTCCATAGCGCCAAGTCCTGGCTGTGCCACCCCCGCGTCGACCGGCAGGCGCCGATCCTGCCCTGGCAGAGCGAGGAGGCGGCCCGCCGCCTGTCGCCGGTGCAGGCCACCACCGCCCTCCTCGAGCACCTGCGCCGGGCCTGGGACGCCCTGGTCGCCAAGGGCGACCGGGACGCCGCCTTCCTGCGCCAGCAGGTCATCGTCACCGTTCCTGCCTCGTTCGATCCGGTGGCCCGCAACCTTACCCTGCAGGCGATCCAGGCCGCCGGCCTCGACCGGGTGACCCTGCTCGAGGAACCCCAGGCCGCCTTCTACGACTTCATCTACCGCAACCCCGACACCCTGCGGCAGGAGCTCGACGGGGTCCGCAAGGTGCTGGTCATCGACATCGGCGGCGGCACCACCGATTTCAGCCTGATCCAGGTCGACTGGCCGGGCGACGGCCAGCACCCCGCCTTCGAGCGGCTGGCGGTCGGGCCCCACCTGCTGATCGGGGGCGACAACCTCGACCTCGCCATCGCCCGCCTGGTCGAGGGGCAGTTGCGCCACAAGGGCCGCAAGCTGGCGGCGAAACAGTGGCTGGCCGTGCTGAACCAGAGCCGGCTGGCCAAGGAGGAGGCCCTGGCCGATGACGCGGCCGGCACCGCCCGCTTCACCCTGTCGGGCACCGGCAGTCGGGTCATCGGCCAGACGATCACCGAGGAGATCGACCGCGCCCGCATCCGCGAGGTGCTGGTGGAAGGGTTCTTCCCGCGGTCGGGCCCCGACGAAATGCCGGTCGAGGACGCCGGGCTCGGCATCTCTGAGGCCGGCCTGCCTTACTGCCGCGACGCCGCCGTGCCGCGCCACCTCGCCGCCTTCCTGGCCCCCAACGGCACCCCCCCCGAGGCGGTCCTGTTCAACGGCGGGACGATGATCTCGCCCCTCCTGCGGCGGCGCCTGCTCGAAATCCTCGGCGACTGGCGAGGCGGGGGCACCCCGCGCGAGCTCCACAACCCGCATCCCACCCTGGCCGTGGCCGCCGGGGCGGTCTACTACGGCATGGTCGCCCGCGGCCTCGGCCACCGCATCCGCAGTGGCAACCCTGTCTCGCTCTACCTGGGAATCGGCACCGATGCCGGCTCCAGCGCCCACCGGCACATTCCCGAACAGGTGCTGTGCGTTCTGCCGAAAGGCGCGGCGGCCGAAAAACCCTTCGCCGTTGCCGACAAGGCGTTCGGCATCGACCTTGGCCGCGATGCCGCCTTCTACCTGTATTTCTCCCCCGCCCCGCCGAAAACGGAAGCCTTCGGCGAGTTGTACAAATACGCGCCGAAGCGTCATCTTCCCCTGCCCCCCCTGCGGCTCCCCGCCGAACCGGGCAGTGGGGTCAGGCAGGTTCGGCTCGAAACGGTCCTGCGGGAGACCGGCTACCTGCAGATCCGCTGTCAGGGTGTGGACGGGGATTTCCAGCGCGACCTCGCCTTCGACCTCTCCCCCGACCAGGGAGGCGGGGCCGGGGAAAAGGGCGGGAAGCGGAAAGCCCCGCTCAACAAGCGGCAGGAGGGGAAGATCAGGAAATTGCTCGAAGGGCTGGCCGCCGGGGCCGATCCCAACCAGCTGTTCAAGGAGCTGGGCGACGCGGCCGGCCAGCCCCGCGAAGCCTGGGACGTCGATCTCCTGCGCGCCGTGTTCGACCTGGCCATCGAGGAGACGACCCTGCGGGAAACGGACGAGACCTTCGTCTGGTGGGTCCGGCTGTTGGGCTACTGCCTGCGGCCGGGATTCGGCGCTCCCGGTGATCCTGCCCGGATCGACCGGGTCTGGGCCCTGGCCGACGGCCCCCTGCCGGCGCGGCATCCGGTGTTCTGGTCGGAATGGTGGCTGATGCTGAAGCGGATCGCCCCGGGGTTGTCGTCCGAGCGGCAGGCCGCCCTGCTCGCCCGCCTCGAGCCCATCCTGTTCCCGCCCAAACGGTTCGACAAGACCATGCGCCAGGCCGACCAGCACGAGCGCAACCACCTGTGGCGTCTGCTCGGGCATCTCGAGCGGGTGCCCGTTCCCGAGAAGGAGCGCCTGGGCTGGTGGGCCCTGAAGGCCCCCCTCAGCTTCGGCCGCGATGCGGTCGCGCTGTATGCCGTCGGCCGGCTGGGGGCCCGTCTCCTTGCCTACGGCCCGCCCGAGGGCATCATCCACCAGTCGGTGGCCAATCAGTGGGTCGAGTTCCTGCTGTCGCGCTCGGTGTCGGGGGGCGGTTCCTATCTCGACTGGGCTCTGCGCGAGCTCGGCCGCAAAACCGCCGACCGGCTGGTGCGGGTCGATGACGTCCTGCGCAAGAAGATCATCGACCAGTTCCGGAAGGCCGGGAAGAAGAAGGCCTTCCTCGACCCGCTCCTCGAGGTGCACGATCTGCAGGCCGACGATTACGCCCAGTTCTGCGGCGAAAGCCTGCCCTCCGGCTTCGTCTGGGTGCAGGACCTGCCTCCCGCCGCCGCCGACTGACCGGCCTCCCTGGTCGGCCCCCGGGAGCCGTCGCCGGGCGACGCCAGCCGGAAGCCGGCATGGGAAGAAGAGACGCATGGCCGGGAGGGGCGCGAAGCGGGCCCTCGGCCCCTGGCGAGGCGGCCGGGAAGAGCGGAGGTCCTCCCGCTCTGACCGTGGGTCCTAGTCTTCAGTCACAATTGACTTTGGGGTAAAGGGATTTCAGCTTGATCCGAGC
>CAZKPI010000414.1:0-5086 GCA_964554555.1 uncultured bacterium | reverse complement strand
CAGGCGCAGGAACCGCATCATCATCTCCTCAGGTTGTTGGCGATCTGGAGCATGGTGTCGGAGGTCTGGATGGTCTTGGAATTGGCTTCGTAGGCCCGCTGGGCCACGATCATGTTGACCATCTCCTCGACCACCTTCACGTTCGACATCTCGATGAACCCCTGGGCGATCTCGCCGTGTTCCTGGTTGCCGGGGATATCGATGACCGGGTCGCCGGAACTGCCGGTGGGGATGAACAGGTTGCGGCCGATGGCCTTCAGGCCGGCGGGGTTGATGAAGTTGGCGGTCTCGATCTGGCCGAGGACCTGGAGATCGACCTGGTTGGGCATCTTGGCGGCGATGATGCCGGAGCTGGTGATGGTGAGGCCGATGGCCTCCTGGGGCAGGGTGACGTTGGGGATGACCAGGTAGCCGTCGGACGTGACGATCTGGCCGGTACTGCTGACCTTCCAGGCGCCGTCCCGGGTGTAGCCGATGTCGCCGTTGGGGAGCTGGATCTGGAAGAATCCCTTCCCCTCGATCACCACGTCGAGCGGGTTGTCGGTCTGCTGGAACTCGCCCTGGGAGTAGACTCGCTGGGTGGCCACCGGCCGCACGCCGTGTCCCATCTGGATGCCGACGGGATAGGTGTTGCCGGTCGAGAGCGGACTGCCGGGCTCCTTGAGCGTCTGGTACATGAGGTCCTGGAAGTCGACGCGGCTCTTCTTGAACCCGGTGGTGGTCACGTTGGCCAGGTTGTTGGAGACGACGTCGATATTCGTCTCCTGGCCTTTCATGCCGGTGGACGCGGAGTAGAGAGAGCGCATCATAGAGGGGTTCCTCCTCTGTCAGGTATCAGCGGCGGGTCGGGCCGACCGAGTTGACCACGCGGTCGAGCAGGGAATCGTGGGCCTGGACCACCTTGGAATTGGCTTCGTAGGCGCGGGAGACCTCGATCATCTTGACCATCTCCTCGACCAGGCTGAAGTTGGGTTTTTCGACGTAGCCGGGCTTGACCCAGCCGTCGGCGCGGCGAACCTCGCCGTAGGCGCGGACGTAATGGTTCGAATGCTCCTTGCGGAAGGCCTTGCGGTCGGAGGCCTGGCCGCGGACCAGGCGGAAGCGCGGTTCGCCGTTGACGACGATGCGGCCGTCGCGGTCGATCAGGACGGTGTCGCGGGGGCCGACCTGGATGCGGCCCATCGCGATGGCCGGCTTGCCGTCGGCGTCGAGCAGAACCGCGTTGCCGGCCTCGGGCGGGGGTTCGGGCTCGGCCAGCACGTAGTCGCCGTGCATCGTGGTCAGGAAGCCGTCCTGGTTGACGGTAAAGATGCCGTCGCGGGTGAACCGCACCCCCTGGCCGGTCTCGATCAGGAAGAAGGCCTTGTTGTTCTCCAGGGCGCAGTCGAGGTCGTTCTCGGTATGCTCGAACTTGCCGATCGCGAAGTCGGTGTAGGATTCGTCGAGGATGACGCCGGTGCCGAGCTTGCCGATCTTGGGGAATTTGTACAGGGGGCGGGGCGGGTAGAGCTGGCCGTCGTTGACCTTGCGCAGGACCATGGTGGGCAGTTCCTTGAAGATGCCCGAGTCGCGCTTGTAGCCGGCGGTGTCGACGTTGGCGAGGTTGTTGGCGATCATGTCCTGCCGGATGACCTCGCACAGCATCGAGGCCGAAGAGGTGTAGATCCCCCGGATCATGCCCGGTTCCCTCCTTTCCAGGGCGGCACGCAGGGCGGGTCGGCGCGGCAGGGGCCGATCCGGTCGCGGACGGCCTCCCCGATGGGATTGTGCCCGCCGGCCAAGGCGTGGGCCAGGTGGGCGTGCAGGCATTTGACCCCGAGCAGGTCGCGACTGCCGGCGATATTGGCCTCGGCCAGCACCTGTTCGGCGTCGGCGGGGAGCTGGTCTCCGGCGAGACGGCGGGCTTCGCCAAGCCGCCAGGCGATCAGTTCCCGTTGGCCGGCGAGGTAGGCTTCCCGGAACCCGGGGTCATCGTGCAGACGTTGGGTGAACATCCTGCTCCCTCCTTCCTGTTCGAGTCGGGCCACCGACTTCTTCAGCCGCGGGCAGACCAGCCAGTAGACCGTGGGAAACGGCTTCCAGCGGCCGTCTTCCCGGAAGACCGGATCGGCCTGCAGAACCTGCGGCGTTCCGGCGGGGCACCGCGTCGCCACCCGGTA
Organism: uncultured bacterium; assembly: GCA_964554555.1. Taxonomy (GTDB): domain Bacteria; phylum Muiribacteriota; class Ozemobacteria; order Ozemobacterales; family Ozemobacteraceae; genus Ozemobacter. The sequence continues at coordinate 2,927 of CAZKPI010000414.1, read as the reverse complement.
AGGGAGACGCGGCGGCCGGCCCAGCAGGTGCCGGACCAGCTCATCGTCGTTTCCCTGGAAAGCGCATGCGGCAGGCGACAATTTGCCTCCTATCTAGTCAAGGTATCGACATCGCGGGCTCCGTACCGAAGGGGTTTTTCGTGGATGACCAAAACATAGATGGCGGGGCGAGTTTCGGGTAAGCTGTAAGGGAGCCGGTGGGCCGTTGGGGTTTGCCGGCAATCCAGGACGGGGGTTGGGGGGCATGCTGAGGTATCTGACGGCGGGTGAGTCCCATGGGCGGGCCTTGATCGGGATTCTCGAGGGAATGCCGGCGGGGGTGCCGCTCGTGCCGGAGGATTTCGCCGGCCTGATGGATCGGCGGCAGGGCGGCTACGGGCGCGGGCCGCGGCGGCTGGTGGAGACCGATCAGGTCGAGATCCTGTCGGGGGTCTGGCGGGGTCTGACGATCGGCAGTCCGATCGGCCTGCTGATCTGGAATCGCGATCACCGGTTCGCGGTCCTGGAACCCCCGACCCTGGAGGCGGAGCAGGCCGCCGAGGCGCCTCTGACGGTGCCGATGCCCGGTCACGCCGACCTGGCGGGGGTGCTCAAATACGGTTTCGACGATGCCCGGCCGGTGCGGGAGAGGGCGTCCGCCCGGGAGACGGCGATTCGGGCCGCCCTGTCGGTGCCGGCCCGCCGCCTGCTCGAAGAGACGGGCATCCGGTCGGTCGGGTTCACCGCCGTCCTGGGCGAGGTGCCGGCCAGACTGCCTGCCCGCGCGACCGTGGCGGGGATGCGCGAGAAGATCGCCCGGCAGGCCGGGTGTTTCGTAACCCCCGATGCCCGGGTTGTTCCCGTCTGGAAGCGCCTGGTCGATGAGGCCCGCGAACGCGGGGATTCGCTGGGCGGGGTGGCCGAGGTCTGGGTCGATGGTCTGCCGCCGGGCCTGGGCAGTCACGTTGATCCGTCGCGCCGGCTCGACGCGCGGCTGGCGTCCGCCCTGATGGCGATTCCGGCGGTGCGCGCGGTGGAGATCGGCCAGGGTATCGCCCAGAGCGCCATGACCGGGAAACAGGCCCAGGACCCGATCCGGTATTCCCCGAAGACGGGCTGGACCCGGCCGACCAACCTGGCCGGAGGGATCGAAGGCGGCATGACCAACGGGGAGCGCCTGGTCGTGCGATGCTTCATGAAGCCGATTCCCGGCCCGTGCCGGACGGCTTCTGCCGATCTGCGGACGGGGCGGGCCGCCGTTCCCGCCTTCTACCGGTCCGATACCACGGCGGTTGATTCCCTGGCGGCCGTGGCGGAGTCGATGGCCGTCCTGGAATTGGCGGGAGCCATGCTGGAGAAATTCGGCGGCGACACGCTCGACGACCTGCGGGCGGCCCTGGCCCACTTCCGCCATCGCCTGCCCCGGCCTCAGAGGTGAGGCAGGCAGGTTCTGCGGACGAGCGGCGGCCCGGGCATGTTCATGATCCCATCACCGGCTGATTTTTGGCGAACGCTGGCCCATGTACCCCCCGGAGCGGATCGGGTAGAATGAAGAAAACTCCCGTATTCCAGGAGGGGATCATGAAGCGTGCAAAGGGTGGAGGGCTGGCCGCGGCGGTGGTGGTGGTCATGCTTCTGATCGGGGCCGTTTTCCTGTGGTGGACCCGGTCTTCCCCGAGCCTTTCTCCCCAGCCGGGTGTCCAGACCACGGCGGGTCTGCCCCCCCCTGGAATCAAGGCCTCCGGGAAGGGCGGCGAGGTTGCTCCTCCCGCCGGTCAGGCCATCCAGCTGGCGGCCAACCCGTCGACGGTTCCGTTCGGGTCGATCCTCGTATTGGCCGCTGACGACTCGCGGGCCACCCTGGCCCTGCCCGGCGGCAGTTCCATCGACTGCTTCGGGCGCTGTCGGATGGAGCTGACCGAGGACGGCTTCAAGACCAAGGAAGGCCGGTTCATTGCGGGGTTCCTGGTTGCCCCGGGGAAACGGGTTCGCATCAAGGTGCCCTGCGCCACCCTGGGCATCCGCGGGACCCGGGTCGCCTTTGCCCTGGGGTCCGCAACCGGCATGCTGCACCTGCTCGAGGGGAAGGTCTCTGTGGAACCGGACAAGCCGGCGATCGCCCCCTTCGACTGGGAACCCGGCCGCCCCCTGCGGGTGAGCGGGGAAAACCTGCAGATCGCCAGGTGGCGGCCTTCGGAAGCCGACCCCGCCGACCCCTGGGGCCGGGAGGTCTTCAAAGCCTACGAGTCCGACCTGGCGGGTTGTGCGGTGCCAGAAGACCCCGCGGGCGAGCCTGAACCCGCGGCAGGCGGGGCTGTTTCCGATGGGGAAGACCATCCCGAGGCCCTGCACAAGACCCTCGACGGGTTCGTCCCCGGCGCGGATGGCGATGCCCTTCAGGCCAGCCCTGGGGCCCTGCTGAAGGGGCATGCGGGTCCCCCCCCCTCCTCCGGGATGTGAACCGGCCTTCGCCTTTCCCCCTGCCCCCGGTCCCGGGTTTTGCCTGGTGACAGCAGAAAACCGGCGCCGCGACCGGCGGAAATTCTTTGTAACCGGTCCCTGGTTCGTGCCAAGATCTGGTTGAAGCCATGAAGAACCAGCGACCAACCGATCCGCCCATGACGGCCGCCTGCCCCCTGGGCAGTGCCCGGGAAGGGCTCCTGTTCGATCTCGTCGAAGGGACCCTTGACCCTACCCAGGCCGCCGACCTCAACCAGCATCTCGCCTCCTGCCCCGCCTGCCGGCGGGATCTCGCGGCGGTTCGCCGGGGTGACGGGCGGTTGCGGGCCATGCATCCGCGCGTTCCCGAACTGGATCTGGTGCCGCGCGTGATGGAACGGGTGGCTCCCGTCCCCGGTCCGGCCGCGGTTCCGTTCCTCTGGAAGATCGCGGGAGCCCTGGCCCTGGCGGCGGGTCTCGCCTTCTGGCTGGCCAGCGCCCTGTTCTTC
>CAZKPI010000413.1:0-5100 GCA_964554555.1 uncultured bacterium | reverse complement strand
AGGCGGCCCCGGCTGTCCCAGTCGGTGTCGATCTCGGGCGGCGTGGACAGTTCCTCGAGCAGTTTTTGGCGGCGGTCGCGCAGATCGTTGGCCTTGCCGTCGGCCAGTTCCGCTTTCTCGATATCGACGTTGGAGGCCGCGATCTGGTCGATCAGGGTGTTGGCCTGGGTGACGGCGTCTTCGATCTGGTTCTCGATACTGCCCTCGGAGGAGTGGTCGGGGGTTCCCTGGAGGTTGCGGAGCCGGTCGTCGAGATCCTTGAAGAACGCGATGACGCTCTCGGCGCTCTCGACCAGGTTGGCCCGCAGTTCGCTGAGGGAGGGGCTGATGGACAGGTCCTCCCAGGCCGCCCAGAACTTGTCGAGCATACTGCGGACGGTGTCCTCGTTGGGTTCGTTGAGGATGGCCTCGACCTCCTTCATGAGGTCACTCCCGATCTCGTTTTCCTTCAGGGTGGAGGTCTCCCGGACGATCCGCTCGTCGATGAACAGGTCGCGCAGGGACTCGATCTTGGTGGCCTCGACGCCGGTACCGAGCTGTTGACCGGTGACGGGAGCATTGAAGGAGGGGAGACACCAGGGATTGGTGGCCGACAGAACGGCCCGCTGACGGGCATAGCCTTCGGTGTTGGCGTTGGCGATATTGTGCGAGGTCACGTCCATCGCCGCGCGCTGGGTGAGGATGGCCCGCTTCCCAAGCTCAAGGCCAAAGAATGTTGCCCGCATGACGCCTCCTCGGCGGCGCATCTTCTTTCGTCATCCTGACGGCGCGCCCGGGAAACGTCCTTTTTTCCCCTATTATCTGTATCGGCTCAGAAAACCGAAGACCTTAGGGGAAAAAACACCCCGCCCGCCGGGTTGGGCCGGCGGCGGGGTCGTGGGTATCTATCGGCTCAGGCTTTGCGGTCGATGAGAGCCGAGATCGGCAGTTTCGGCTTGGCGGGCCCCGCGGGGCCGTAGGTCGTCCCCCCGGGGATGCTGGTGATCAGCTTGATGGTGTACTGGGTCAGCTCGAGGGCCTGCTCCAGCAGTTTCTGGTTGTCCTCGTTGGCGGTACGGATCTGGGCGGCGAGGTCCTTCAACTGGGTGCCCAACAGCCAAAGGTCACCTTTGAGGTCGGCGGAATCGACCTGCTCGAGGACCTGCTCGAGGGTGAGGTCGGTCTGGCCGGTCATCTCGGTGACCACCGCCCGGCGGGTCTCCTCGAGGGAGACGAGATGGGTGACCAACTGCTCCTCTTCGGAGACGATGGCCATCAGGTCGGTGGAGAACTTCTCGAGGAGCAGTTTCCGCTTGCGCTGGGCCAGTTCGAGGAGCTTTTTGTAGACCTCGAGTTCCTCGCGCAGAACCTGCTTCAGCTGGTCGGCGGGGACGGGCACAACCGGGGGTCAGCCTTCCCAGGAGGCGGTCATCACCCCGCTCGCCAGGAGCTTTTCGGCGACGGCCTCCGGTGAGATGTTGTACTGCCCTGATTCGAAGAGCTTCTTGATGCGGTCGACCTTTTCGGCACGGACATCGGGCTCGTTGGCCACCACCTCGGCGGCGAACCGGGCGGTCTCGACCGGGTCGGCCTCCGGCACGGGCTTCCCCGCGAACACAGGCCGGGCGACATTCAGGCCGCTGGGGGGATGGAAGGCCGGCTTGCCGGCCGGCGCGCCGCCGGCGGTCTCCTGCATGACTTTCTTAAACGCATCCCCGGAATGCTCGCCTTGGGTCTTTTTGACCTGGTCGTGGTAGATCTTTGCGATGTCGATCCGATTGGAAACCTTCATGGTTCCTCCTGACTCCCTGAGCTCTCCCCCTGGTCTCTCGTCTCGTTGGCGGGGGACACCTCCAAGACCGAATATCGGATGGTTTTCCGGGTTCGTTTAGCTGAATGCGATTATTCTATGCATCGGCGGGCCGGAAGTCAAACCCGGAGCGAACCCGGAGCCCGGGAGGATGCGCTTCATGGCCTGGGCAGGCGGCGCGGGGGGTGGGCGAGGGTGAGGGCCATCACCGACCGGGGGTGCAGGGGCAACAGGGCCTGCCGACAGCGGTCGAGGGTCGCCCCGGTGGTGGCCACGTCGTCGACCAGGCAGAGGCGGCGGCCGGTGAACGCGGCCGTCCGCAGACCGGCGGCCGGAGCGAACGCCCCCGCCAGGTTGGCGGCGCGCTCCTCTTCGGTGCAGTCGGCCTGGGGACGGGTCGCCCGGACCCGCACCAGGGCAGGACTGAAGGGCTTTTCCACCACGGCGGCCAGCGCCCGGCCAAGGACAGCCGCCTGATTGAACCCTCGCTCGGCCTCCCGGGCGGGGTGCAGGGGGACGGGCACGATCACGTCGGGCATTTCGACGGGCCAGGGCGCCCGGCAGGGCCGGGCGAGGGCTTCGGCCAGCCGCTGGGCCATGCGCCGCGAGGGCCGGTATTTGGCGGCCTTGATCGCCTCGGCCAGGAGGCCCTCGTAGGGGCCCAGGCTCAGGACCTCCCCGCCGAAAACCAGGTCGGTGACCCGGAAGGGGGGATGCAGGCTGTGCTGGAGGGCGGCGTCGCACGCCGCGCATAATGGCTCCCGCCAGGGCGCGGCCGTGCCGCAGACCTGGCAGGTGAACGGAAAGACGGCTTCGAGAAGGACGCGGGCCCATCCCAGAAAGGTTTCCTTCATCGGGGGAACCTCACCAGGCTGAACCCCGGCCTCTCCCACCAGTTGCCACCGGGGTTACCAGCGAGGGAGGCGGCACGGAGACACTGGTCGCCGCGGACGGATCGGGCACCCGGCCGGACGCGCCACCACCGGCGGCCAGCCGCCAGCCGTGGCGGTCAGGGGAAAGGGCCGACCTCGGGGCGGTCGCTTCAGAGATCGCCGGCGTCGGGCCCGCGGTCACTGCCCGACGAATCGCGGGTGCGCTTGTAGACGCCCCGCTTGCTGGCCTTCACGAAGGCCATGAACTCCTGGACGAAGGGGTCGGCGGCCTCGGGGCGGGCCGCCAGTTCGGCCAGGGCCTGCCTGACGTTCAGCTGGGAGCGGTAGAACAGGCGATAGAGGGCCCGGATGTGATCGATGGTCTCGCGAGGCACGCCGTTGCGCTTGAGGCCGACCCCGTTGAGACCGATGATGCGGGCGGGGTTGCCGTCGATCTTGACGTAGGGGGGGACATCCTTGGTGATCTTGCTCAGGCCGCCGATCATCACGTAACTGCCCACGTGACAGAACTGGTGAACGCCGGTAAAGCCGCCCAGCACCGCGCGGTCGCCGACGTGGACGTGGCCGGCCAGGGTGGTGCAGTTGGCGAAGATGTTGAGGTTGCCCACGCGGCAGTTGTGGGCGATGTGGCAGTAGGCCATGAACAGGTTGCCGTCGCCGATGACAGTCTCACTGCCTGGCCCTTCGCCGAGGTGGACGGTGACGAACTCGCGGAAGCAGTTGTTACTGCCGATCTTCACGAAGCTGGGTTTCCCGTCGTATTTGAGATCCTGGGGGGGACAGCCGATGGCCACGTGCGGTGACAGCTTGTTGCCCGGACCGATGGTGGTCCAGCCCTCGAGATGGCTGTGGGCGCCAATGACACAGCCCTGGCCGATGGTCACGTTCGGCCCGACGGTGACATAGGGGCCGATCTCGGCGGAAGGGTGGACCTGGGCCCCGGGAGCGATGATGGCGGTCGGGTGGATGGTCATGGCGGCTTCGCTTCCTTTCCCCGGTCAGACGATGGTGAACATCAGCTCGGCGGCGGTGACTTCCTCACCCTCCACCCGCGCCTCGACGGCCACCTTGCCCGTATTGCCCCGCACCTTCAGCACCTCGACGCGCAGTTCGAGACGATCGCCGGGGACGACGGGCTTGCGGAAGCGCACCCGGTCGATGCCGACAAAGAACGGCAGTTTGCCTTTGTGCTCGGGCTGGGACAGGAACAGGACGCCGGCCACCTGGGCCATGGCCTCGATCAGCAGGACGCCGGGCATGACGGCCCGCTGGGGGAAATGCCCCTGGAAAAACTCCTCGTTCCCCGTGACGTTCTTGACGCCGACCGCCGACTTGCCGGGCTCGATCGACAGGATCTTGTCGATCAGGAGCATGGGGTAGCGGTGGGGAAGGATGGTCTTGATCTCTTCGTAGGTCATCATGCCGGCGGGCTTCCTTTCACGGGTCTCCTGGAATAGCTGGCACAAGCGTCGGGCGAACCGGCAATTGTAGGCGTGCCCGGTCTTGTGGGCGATAACGTGGCCCTGGAGCCTCTTTCCTATTAACGCCAAATCCCCAATCAGGTCAAGGATTTTGTGGAGGGCGAACTCCTGGGGATCGCGGGTGCCTTCAGGGTTCATGCAGGTTCCGTCGGGTTTGACGACGACCGCGTTGGCGAGGCTGGCGCCGCGGGCGAGGCGCTTCTCCTTCAGCATGTCGAACTCGTGGACAAAGCCAAAGGTGCGGGCGCGGCTGATGCGGTCGAAGAACTGCTCTTCGTCGACAACCAGGTGGACGGTCTGGGGCGGGATCAGGTTCCCGGTGTAGGCCAGGGTAAAGGTGATCTCGAACCGGTCGGCGGGCAGGTAGGTCAGACGGCGGTCCCCTTCCTCGACCGAACACATCTCGGACAACCGGCAGGTCTCGCGCGGCCGGTCCTGGGTTTGCCGGCCGGCGGCACGCAGGGCTTCGGCAAAGGGGCGGGCACTGCCGTCGACCGCGGGGGGTTCGGGGCCGTCGAGATCGACCCAGAGGTTGTCGATGCCCAGGCCGTAGACCGCGGCCATGAGGTGCTCGACGGTATGAACCCGGGCCTCGCCGACGGCCAGGGTAGTGCCGCGCTGGACCTCGACCACCTGCGGGATGCGGGCGGGGATGACCGGCTGGCCCGGCAAATCGAGCCGCCGGAAGAGGATGCCCTGGCCGGCTTCGCCGGGGCGGGCGGTCAGGCGGGCGGGATTGCCGGTGTGCAGGCCGATCCCTTCGATGGTGAAGGGCTCGCGGATGGTGCACTGGCGGTCATCAGTCATTGGCGGCGGCCTGGTGATGGGGTCGTTGGTGACATCGGCAGGTGAACCGGATGGTGAACTGGGTTGGTGCTGAACCCGGTGGGGAACTGGGTGTTGGGTTGGCAGGAAACTGGGAGACGGCGGTTGGACT
>CAZKPI010000412.1:4892-5110 GCA_964554555.1 uncultured bacterium | reverse complement strand
CTCCCCCGCCGGGACGGCGAACGCGGCCGAGGCCCGGGGGCCGGCGGCGGCTTCCGCGACGCCCGCGATACCTTCCGCCATAGCAGGGGACCGGCTTCCTCCCGCCGGCCTGCCCGCCCCCGGGCAGGCCACCGCCCGCGAGGCGGCCGCCGGAAGCACCTCCTGGTCCATGACGGCAAGTGCCGTCCTGGCCCTCTTGGTGCCCGCCGCCTCCCCGA
>CAZKPI010000412.1:0-4878 GCA_964554555.1 uncultured bacterium | reverse complement strand
CGGCCCAGGCGGCATCGGTTGCCTCTCCCCTCCCCGCGTCCCGTCCCTCTTCCCTCGAGCCCATCATGGACGCGGTCCATCTTGCCGCCCCGTCCGCGGAGCCGGACCTGGCCCACGCCGTTGCCGTCGAGGAGCTCCCGGCCCCGCGGGTCCCCTTGGCCAGCGACAGCCGCGCGGCCGTCTCGGGGCGGCCGCCCCAGGGCCCGCCCCGGGACAACCCTGCGGGAAAGCCGGGCCCCCTGTCCCCGCCCAGCGACGAGCTCAAGAGCCTGTGGGCCAAAGGCTTCGACCGGTACCTGGCCGGCAAGTGGGAGGAATCCCTTCCCTTCTTCCTGAAATACCTCGAAAAGCGTGAGGACGCGCGGGTCTATGACATGGTGGGGGTCATCTTTGAAAAGGTGGGCCTGCCGCGGGATGCCTACGAGGCGACCCGCCGTGCCTACCGGCTGGGGCAGAATGATCCGCAGACTCTCGTCCGCCTTGGTCTGCTGGCCGAAAAAACCGGCGAATTCGCCGAGGGTGCCCGTCACCTTGAGCAGGCCTTGCTGAAATTGCCCCACCGCGTGGATCTGGTCCTCCATCTGGCCCACTGTCACCGCGAGGCTGGCAATCCCGCCGCCGCCCAGGCCCTGCTTCAGAAAGTGGCCTCCGACCCCAAGCAATCCTACGCGGTCAAGCGGCGCGTCGAAACGGAATTGTCGGCCATGAACCCGCCGGCCAGGACCGTCAGGTGATTCCCGCGAGGTAGAGACATGCTGGAATCGGTGAAGTCGAACCTGTCGGGCAGTCTGTTCAGCCTCAAGGCCGAAATGGGGGCGCTCGTTGAGTTGATGGAGAACTGGGTCCTGACCCTCAAGGGGGAGGAAGAACGCCGGCTCCGTATTCAGGGGCTCAACACCATCCTGAGCCGTTCCGGGGCCGCCCTTCCGGCGGCCGACCGGGCCGCCTGCCAGGAACACCTGGAAGCCCTGCTCAGCCAGTCCGAGCTCATGATGTTCAGTTCGGTCACCTACCGGGAAAAACTGCAGAACCTTTTCAAGGGCCAGATCGACAAGGTGAACGCCCGTCTCGATGAGTTGTTCGGCCAGTTCGGCCGGCTCCTCGAGCAGGTGGCCGCCCCCCTCGGCCCGGAAGAGTCGGCCGGCGGGATCATCTTCGCCCAGGAGGAGGAGCGCAAACGGATCTCGCGGGAGATCCACGACGGGCCGGCCCAGACCCTGGCGGCTTTGACCATGCGGATTGACTACTGCCTGGAACTGGTCGGCAAGCCCGAGGAGCTGAAGACCGAACTGGGGGAATTGAAGAATTCGATCATTCGCAGTCTGAAGGACATCCGGCGGTTCATCTTCGACCTGCGGCCGATGGCCATCGACGACCTGGGATTGATCCCCACCCTTGAACAATTCATCAGCGGGTGCCGGGGTCGGTCCGGGGTGTCCATCAACCTCACCGTCGAGGGGGACCGGGTGGGGTTGCCCCCGGAAAAGGAACTCGCCATCTTCCGCGTCATCCAGGAAGCCGTCAACAACGCGCTCCGGCATGCCGAGGCCCGGAGCATCCAGATCTACCTGTCGTTCGAGGAGGCCGGCAAGGCCCTGGCCGTGGCGGTCAAGGACGATGGCCGCGGGTTCAACGTGGCCGATCTCCGGAAAGTCTACGGCAGTCTGAAGAAGCTCGGGCTGATCAGCATGGAGGAACGGATCCGTCTGGCTGGCGGCACCTTCGATCTGGTCTCCGCCCCCGGCGAGGGGACGGTGGTCTCCTTCCGGATTCCGATGTGAGGGTGAGTCCACTGCAGGGAAGGGGGCGGACGTGATCCCGATCCCGCCCAAGGGACTGCAAAGTGCCCTGATCTTCTACTTCACCTGTATCATCCTCGTCACCAGCGGATTCTCCGGGATCCTCACCCTCTCCCGGGAAAACCTCTCCCTCTACCAGGAAGCCATCCACAAAAGTGTTTTCCTGGGGCGGATGCTCGTCCGGCCGGCCTTCTGGCTTCTCACCGAGGGCTCCCCGGAGCGTCTGCGGGAGGTCTGGGAAAACCGGGTGGGGGGCTGGCAGAAGATTCCCGTGACCATCTATGACCGCGACTGGAAGGCGCGGTGGGGGGATCCGCCGCGCCTTCCCGCGGAGGGATTCCCGACGCTGACCAGCGCCCGCGAGGTCGCCATCCGCTCCGGTCTCCCCGGGCAGAGTTCGCGTGAGCTGTTTTTCCCGGTGGCCACGGGGGGAGAGGTGATTGGGGCGGTGGGGGTCGGCGTCCCCGAGTTCCTGCCCCTCTTCCTCGGTGAATCCGTTGTGCCCATGCTGTTTTCCATGGCCTTCAACATCCTGATGGGAGTCGTGCTGGCCATCTTCGTCGCGCAGATCATCCTGCGGCCGGTGAGCAACCTGGTGGAAGGCCTCGAGGCGGTCAAACGCGGAGACTATACCTCCCGCCTGGCCGTCATGGGGTCGGGGGAGCTCGCCGAGGTGGCCAAGGTGTTCAATCTCATGACCTCCTCCCTCCAGGAAAAGACGAAGGAAGCCCACGAGCGGACCCGCGTTCTCGACGAAAAGGTGCAGGAGCTGTGGGAGATCTACGGCCTGACCAAGGAAATGGGTTTTTCCCTGCACCTCCAGCAGATCCTCGAACGCTTTCTCGAAAAGGCGCAGACGCTGTCCTACTCCTCCTACGGGCAGATCCTGCTGTTCCATCCGACCACCCGGCGGCTGGAGGTCCAGGTGGAAACCCCGGTGTTTCCGAACATCTCCCGGCGGGACTACGACATCCTCCTGCAGAGGTGCCTCGACGCCGCTGAGACCGTCGAAGGCCACACCACCCACCACACCCTCCGCCTTCTGCCGCTGGTTTCCGGCCGCCTGGTCCAGGGCATCCTCTTCCTGGGCAAGACGGGCCAGCAGAGATATTCCGAGGGAATCCGCCGGTTCCTGGAGACGATCGCCCCCCTGGGGGGCTCGCTGATAGAAAACGCTCAGTTGTACCAGCACGTCGTCGAGATGAAGGATTATGTGCGGCACGTTCTGGAGAGCGTCGATTCGGGGGTGGCCACCCTTGACGAGGGTGGGCGGCTGGTGACCACCAACACCACCTTCCGGCGCCTTCTGGGCCTTGAAGGGGAGCCGCTTGACGGCCTGCCCATCGGGGAGGCCCTGCGCCGGGTGGCTGACCCCGCTTTCGCCGAACGGTTGGAGCACCGCCTCCTTCCCCAGCCTGCGGCCGCCGATCCCGGCGAATCAGTGGTCACCCTTCAGCGGCCCAAGGAGGAGGCCCGGATTCTGCAGGTCCGCGTCCACCCCCTGCGGGCGGGTGAGAGCATCATCGGCCGGGTCCTGGTCCTGGACGACCTCACCGGCCTCAAACAGATCGAACGCCGGATGCTGGAGTCGGAAAAATGGGCCGTGCTCGGGCGGCTGGCCGCTTCGGTGGCCCACGAGATCCGCAATCCTCTGGCGGCCATCCGCGGGCTGGCGGAATACCTTGGCGAAGACCTGGAGGGGGAACAGCTGGAACACATCCGCGTGGTCATCGGGGAAGTCGACCGCCTGAACAAGGTGGTGGAGCAGTTGCTGAACCTGGCCAGGCCGGAGACCACCAACCTGCGCCGGACCTCCCTGGTCGATCTGCTCGAGGAGCTGTTCCTGCTGGTCCGGCATGAGGCGCACCGGCACCAGGTGAGTCTGAAGCGGGAGTGGCTGCTGCATCCGGTGTATGTTAGTATGGATGCCGAAAAAATGAAGCAGGCGTTTTTGAACGTCATGCTCAACGCCATCCAAGCCATGGAACGGGGAGGGAACCTGACCGTGAGGGTGCTGTCGCCAGAGACGGCGGGGGTTCCCCCCTTGCCGGGCTTCCCCCGCACCGTCATCGTGGAGTTCCTCGACGAGGGCCCGGGAATCCCTCCCCACCTCCTGGACCGGGTTTTCGAGCCCTTCTTCACCACCCGGCCGCACGGCACCGGGTTGGGACTGGCCATCGCCCGGAAGGTCCTCGACCTGCATCAGGGGCGCATCACCATTGAATCCCAGCCCGGGGAGGGAACACGGGTGGTCATGGCCATCCCCTGCGAGGAGCCCCCCGTCGCCGGAGCCGCCTGACCATGGTTTCCCCCCGGCCATCTTCGCCCGGTCCCTCCCCCTCCATCCTTCTGGTGGATGACGAAGCCCCCGTTCTCTACACCCTCGCCACCGTCCTCAAGCGCGAAGGCTACGCCATCGAGACCGCCTCCTCGGCTCGCGAGGCCCTCGACAAGCTGGCGGCGAAGCCGGCCGACCTGGTCATCTCCGACGTCAACATGCCCGGCGAGTCCGGCCTCGATCTGCTGGATGCCATTCGCAAGCGCGATCCCGAGATCCTGGTCATCATGATCACGGCCTTCGGCTCCGAGGCCATCGCCGTCGACGCGATGAAGCGGGGCGCCTACGACTACCTGCCCAAGCCCTTTGCCAACGACGATCTGAAGATCACCGTCCGCCGTGCCCTGGAAAAGGTCTCCCTCCGCAAGGAGAACGACTTCCTCCGCCAGCAGTTGCACGGTCGCCAGGGCATGCAGGCGATCATCGGGTCCAGCGAGGGCATGCAGCGGGTCTACGACCTGATCGAACGGGTGGCCCCCAACGACGTGACCGTCCTGATCACCGGTGAGTCCGGCACCGGCAAGGAACTGGTGGCCCACGCCATCCACTCCCTGAGCTCCCGCAAGGATGGGGCCTTCATCCGGGTGAACTGCGCCGCCCTGCCGGAGACGCTGATCGAAAGCGAGTTGTTCGGGTTCGAGCGGGGGGCCTTCAGCGGAGCCCTGGCCCGCCGGCTGGGCAAGTTCGAACTGGCCGACCGGGGCACCATCTTCCTTGACGAGATCGGCGACATGTCGGTCG
>CAZKPI010000411.1:3334-5116 GCA_964554555.1 uncultured bacterium | reverse complement strand
CCGCCCCAACCCCCCCAGCCGCCGCCGGCCTGGCCGAAGCCGCCTTCCTCCCAGTCCAGGTATCCGCCCTGACCGGAGCCCCAGCCCTCATTGCCGTCCTGGTCCCAGTCCCACCCCATGGTCTTTCCTCCTTTCCTGCATCAGGTTGCCGGTCCGGCCTGGGTGTGCCTTTCCCGGCACCGGCCGCCGGGGCGGGCTCCGGCGTCTCCGGCAGTCGCTCCCCGGCTTTCCGTACCCATCCCGGGCTGTTTGCGGTCCCCCTTCCTTGGGCGATACCCCCCGGCGGGCGGCCCTTCCTTTCCCCGGCGGCGGCCGGCGGCCTTTCCGGGCCTTTCCGGGCCTGCCCGGGCCGGGTTCCCCCGCCCCTTTTCGGGACCGGCCCCTCACCGGCTGTGGCAGGCCGCCCGCTCCCGGAAGCAGGAAGCCACGTATTCCGAGATCCGGCGTGCCACTTCCAGCGGATCGCGCAACTGCTCCGGGGGCAGGAGGATGATCTTGTCGGCCAGCCCCGCCAGCCCGGTCGCGTTCTCCTCCCGGGCGCCCAGGGCGCACAGGGTGATGTGCAGTTTCCTGCCGCATTCCTCCAGCTGGTCCAGGAAGAACCCCTGCACCTCGTCCAGTCCCGACATGGTCGTGGTGAAGGATTTGTTCCAACAGCAGTCCGTGAGCATGACCAGGTAGATCATCCCGCCCCGTGCCAGCGCCTTGGCCTCGTCGAGCATGAACGAGAGGCTGAGCGCGTCGCTCTGGCCGCCGGTCCCGCCGGTGTCGGGCAGGGTCACCACCGCCCGGATGGCCTCCCGCCTGCCCAGCGCGGGCGTCTTCTTCGGGTGGTAGATCCACGAGACCACCGGCCCGTGCACCCCCGGCCGGACCGTGTCGCTGGTGTAGGTTCCGGCCAATATCCGGATGTCGGTGCCCGCCGTCGCCGCCAGCCAGCTCGCCGACAGAATCTTCAGCGCCGCCATCTGGTCGGCCGACAGACTGCCGCTGGCGTCGCAGGTCAGCAACAGCAGGGGACTGCCGCGCGGGTCCGGTTCCTCGAACACCTGGAACCGCTGGTAGAGCGCCGACGACGTCTGGAAGGCGTGCAGTCGCGACGGGTCGAGCCGGCCTCCGATCTGGAACCGGATCGGGTCGAACACCTGGTCCAGGTTCGGGTAGAGATGCCGGCGCAGTGCCTCGATGACCGGGGCGGCCTTCTGCATCAGCGCGTCGAGGCGCGTCAGGTCCTCCGAAAGGGGAAGCGGCCGGTCGAAGAGCTGGCCGGTCTGGGCCTCGCCCCCCATCGACACCGTCACCTCCCTGCCGTCGGTCGGACTGCCCTCGATGACCCCCTTCTCGAACGGGTTGGCCCGGATCGCCTGCTCCACCAGGTCCGTCCGCGTGTCCTCGAACTTCCCGGGCTGGTCGCCCGCCTTCCTGATGGTCTGGCCAATCCTCGTCAGGAGCTTCTTCAGGGGTGATTCGGGCGTCCCCGGCGGGAACGCCTGTTCCCCGTCGCCGGCCCCGCGGTCCCACCCGTTCCCGTCGCCGAATTCGATGGTGTTCGTCAAAATCTTCTCAGGGTCGTCGGTCACCTCGATCGTGGGCGGGCGGGGCCCCAGCTGGTCGGGGAACAGGTCGTCCCCGTCCTCCGGCAGAAGCGCCGGGGGCAGGAGGTGCGGCGGGCAGGGCCCGGCGGGGGAGGCGCCCCCCTGGCCCGCCGGTGCCGCCGGAGCCGGGGGAGGGGGCGGGGGGGGAAGGAACGGCACGAGTTCCCGGCAGATCGCGTGCACCCAG
>CAZKPI010000411.1:0-3316 GCA_964554555.1 uncultured bacterium | reverse complement strand
AGCCGCCAGGTCTTCCCGGCCTGTCAGCAGTTCGAAATAGGGGCACGACACCTCCTCGAGCGCGGCGAGGATCGACCGGGTCAGCGGGTGCAGGCCATTCTGCTGGCGCCAGTCGGGCAGGACGTCGCCGAACAGGACCACCACCCGGATCATCTCCTGCAGGCTCGTCAGGCTCCCGTATTGCGAGGCCAGGAACAGACGGTATGTCTCCACCGGCTCCAGGCCGCGGGTGCCGGACAGGGCGGCCAGCACCAGCCGCGCTTCCACGGCCTTGACGGTGGTGAGGGCGACCGTCTGGTAGATCTTGGGGTCGATGGCTGTCGCCAGACCGTCGGTGACGGCCGGGTTCTTCAGCCAGTCCTTCATCCGGCTCTGCAGGAGGGAGGCCTGGGCGAAGTGGGAGTAGGTGAGGAAGGCGGTGGCGCCGACCGCCGCCCAGACCGACAGGTTGCCGGGGAAGGAGGCGGTGTAGCAGGGCGAGAGCTGGGCCTTGACCGGCAGGTCCTTCTGCCCGGTGACGTCGGCCCCGGCCTCGGCGGCGGCCAGGGCCTGCGCCCGGGCCACGGCCT
Source organism: uncultured bacterium (assembly GCA_964554555.1). GTDB lineage: Bacteria > Muiribacteriota > Ozemobacteria > Ozemobacterales > Ozemobacteraceae > Ozemobacter. The sequence continues at coordinate 2,747 of CAZKPI010000411.1, read as the reverse complement.
GGTAGAACAGCCGCTGGGCGGGCAGTCGCTGGTGGCAGTCGAGGTTGCGCTTGAAGGCGTCGCCGATGCCGACCCCCTTCCAGTCGGTCCGGCTCTGGCGCGAGTAGCCCCACCCGTAGCTGGACTGGCCGGCGGTCCCCCGCCAGGCCTTCTTCAATCCGCGGCCGGCCTTCCTCGACATGCATGCCTCCTTTCGTTCCCGGGCCGAAGCCCCTCAGAACATGTTCTCCTGGGTCACGTCCCCCGTCTCTTTCGCCCCCGACTTGATGCCGAACACCTGCTGAAGGACCGTCGACACCTGCGGCAGGTCGTCGGTCTGCGGGTTCCCCAGCAGGGTCATCTGCGCGCACCGCGCCCAGGTGAGGTGGGGAAGGTGCAGGACCCGCTGAACCATCGACAGGTACCCGTAGATCGTGGGCGTGACGAGGCTTTGCAGGTTCCCCTCGAGCTTGGCCTTGCGGACCAGGTCGCCCAGTTTGACCACCTTCTCCAGCAGTCCCGCCGGCACCGACCAGCCGTAGTCGCGGCAGATGAACTCCAGGATGGCCAGCTCCTGCTCGAGCGAGGGATACTCCATCTTGATCTGGATCTGCGCCCGGCGGTTGAGGGCGGTGTCAAGCCGGACGAGATTGTACGAACCATCCTTTTCCGCGCTGTAGTTGCTGTCGAAGATGAACGAGATCCGGCTGGTGTCGATCTCGCGGCCGTCGTTGAGGATGACGATCCCCTTGTAGATCAGGTTGAGCAGTCCCCCCTGGATACTGCCGTGGTTGCACCGGCCCATCTCGCGGATCCAGACCACCGGGTAGTACCGGTCGGCCGCCTGCGCCGCCCCGAGCAGAGCCTTCACCAGGACCGAATCCTCGTCCAGGGTGGTGCCGTCCTTGATGGACCGCCGCGAGTAGGTGTCGGCCGTCGACTCGAAGGCGGCCATCTCGACGGGGAACATCTTCACCGGCTTGGGCTCGTGGGCGTAGGGAATGGTCTCGAGCACGCCCAGGAAGTTTTTCGGCGCCAGGAACAGCGCTTCCAGGCAACTGCTCTTGGCCGTGCCGGTCGGCCCCGAGAAGTGGATGATGTTGTACGAGGCGATGCCGTCGACCAGGCATTGCAGGATGTCTTTGGCCACGAACACGGAGTTGGGGTCGGTCAGCGGGATGGGGGCCGGCTTCCCATGCCTGCCGACGGGCGGTGCCGCCGCCCCCCCGGCGTCGCCGTGCCGCTGGTGCCAGCGCTTGACCGGCAGGAGCCGGAGCAGGTCGGCCGAGCCGGCCGCCTCGCGTTCCCGCTTGTCCTCGATCCGGAAGACCTTCAACATGCTTCCTCCTTTCCCCGGGGTGGGATGGGCGGTCAGAACTCCCCCGCGCCATTCGGGGCGGGGTTCGGAACCAGGCACAGGGCGAGCCCGGGCCGGCCGTCGGGGGCGGGCCGGGCCGCGATCGTCAGCCGGCCGGGGCCGGCCGGGCGGTGGTGGTACCAGCCGAGGCGGGACACCTCGTCGGCGACGAGCTGTCGGACCAGCTCCTGGAGGGCGCGGGCCCCCCGCGCCTGCCGGCGGTGGTCGAAGGCGGGGAGCAGGTCCTTGCCCAGCCCTGCCGCGCAGGTGATTCCGGCCAGGGTGATCCCCAGCGTCCGGGCGGCAGCCGCGGCCTCCTCGCGGACCGAGCGCTCGAGGATGGCCGCCGCCGTCTCCTCGGCCAGCGGGGCGAACAGGACGGGGTCGCCCATGCGGGAGAGGAAGGCCGAGCTGAACAGCTTCTGCCTTCCTCTCCCGAACAGGACGGGGTCGCCCATGCGGGAGAGGAAGGCCGAGCTGAACAGCTTCTGCATCTCGGCGGCCACGTTCCCGGCCACCGCCCCCTGGGCCGGGGGGCTGGTGCGGAACCCGACCCCGCCGCGCCAGGCCTGCATGTCCAGGCCCTCGGGCAGGTTCATGGTGAAATAGAAGACCAGGTTGGCCAGCGAGAAGGTGGTTCCCGTCGCACTCTGGGCCTCGCCGGTGTCGAGGCCCTGCAGGTAGAAGTCGGCCAGCTGGGCCCGGATGTGGGGCAGGGCGTGGTCGAGCTCGGAGACCTCGATGACCGCGCCCGCCGGCAGTTGGGCGATGGCCTGCAGTTTGCCGGGGGTGTGACTGCCGACGATGCCGCGGCCACTGCCGGTCAGCGAGGCGAGGGCGGAGTAGAAGTCGGCGAACCCGGAGCAGTCGATCTGGACGTGGGGCACCCCCAGGTGATCGGCCAGGATGCGGGTTGAGACGCTCTTGCCGGTGCCGGCGGGCCCGACGCCCCACAGGCGAAGCGGCTGGTGGAGCGGGCGGTGCAGGGTCTCGGCCCGGAACCGCGAGGTGAACGCGGCGATGGCCTCTTCCTGCCCCACCAGGGCGGCGCCGAGGGCGTGCTCCAGGTCGGCGGCGAAGGCCACCCGCTGGAGGTTCGCCTGGACTTCGGGCAGACGGCTGGCGCGCGGGCTGGTGCTGTAGCCGGCGAAGGTCTCGCGGGCGGCGGCGACCCGCGCCGCGAAACTCTCGAGGGCCGGGCGGTCGACCGGCCGGCCGCGGGCCAAGGTCTTCACCGCTTTCATCGCCAGCAACGGCAGGACGCGGGTCGCCTCGCCGGCCTCGCGCCCCTCGGCGATCTGGCGCAGGGGGGTGGCGAGAGCATCAGTTTCCGCGGGGGTCAGCGTGAGCGCCAGGGTGCGGGCGGCCGCGGCGACGGCGAAGCGGGCCTGGAGATCGGCCGGCAGGGCGG
>CAZKPI010000410.1:0-5120 GCA_964554555.1 uncultured bacterium | reverse complement strand
CGCCGGGCGGGGTGGGGGCGGCGGGGCCGTCGGCGTCGGGCGGCTTGTTCCCGAACATCTTGCTGAAGAAGCCGTCGTTGTCGCTCATGGCTCGGGTCGGCTCAGAACAGGCGCAGGAACTCGTCGAGGCTGGTCTCGCCCGACGCCACAAGGGACAGACAGCGGTCTTCCAGCGTGGGGATGTTCTGCTTGCGCGCGAACTGGAAGAAATCCTGGTAGCTCTGCCGGTTGATCATCATCTGGCGCAGGGCCGGGGTGGTGGGGAGGAATTCGGCGATCAGGGTGCGTCCGCTGTAACCGGTCCTCTGGCAGGCATCGCATCCGCCCGCCGCCATCGGGCGGGTCTCGGTCTCGAGGGCCGCCACCCGCTCCTGGATCTCGGGAGGAAGCTGGGCGGGTTTCCGGCAGGCCGGGCAGAGGGTCCGGATCAGGCGCTGTGACAGGAACCCGCACAGCGAGGAGGCGATCACCACGGGGTCGCGGGCCATCTCGAGCAGGCGGATGACACTGCTGGGGGCGTCGTAGGCCATGAACGAGGTCAGCACGGTCTTGCCGCCGAGGGCCGCGAAGGCGATCTCCTCGAGGGTCTCGCGGTCTTCCAGATGGTCGAGGTAGAGAACGTCGGGGTCGAGCAGAAGGGCCAGGTCGGTTCCCTCCCGCAGACTGCCCACTCCGGTCTGACCGACCTGGATCTGGGTGATGCGCGGCAGGGTGCACTGAACGGGGTTTTCCACCGTCACGATCTTGCGTTTCTCGACGTCGAAGCTGTTGACGATGAAATATTGGGTGGTGGTGCGCCCCGATTCCCGGGGGCCGGTCACGTAGAGGGCCCCGTGATTGGTGTGGACGAACTTCGCCAATTCGGTGAGCTGGGTCTTGCTGGCCTTCCCGATCTTCTCGTCGATGTTGCCGAAGTCGCTCAGCTTCAGGATCACCATCTCGCCGTGGATGGTCGGGTAGAAGATGGCCTGGATGTTGATCATGCGCGATGAGACGTTGACCCGGAAGTGGCCGACGCTCATGCCGTGCTGGAGGCCGGCGGCCGGCGGAATGGCCGCCAGGGTCTTGAGCCGGCCGATCACCTCCTGGTGGACTTTCAGGGGGATCTCGACCTGCCGCGACAGGGTGGAACTACTGCGGAACCGCACCAGCACTCCCTTCTCGGAAGGCTCGAAATGGATGCGGTCGACCTTGTTGATGATGGCCTGGCCAAGGATGTAGTTGACCACCTTGTCGGGCGATTCCATGCCCTTGGGGATCCCGCGCTCCTCGATGGCCTGCTTTTCCGGCTGGGGGATCTCGCCGCCCACCTTCTCGCCGCCCTCGAGCGGGCCGTAGATGGCCTTGTAGGTCTGCTCGAAGTCGAACTTGGTGCAGATCGAGACCGAGATCTGCATCTGGGTCTTGGCGGCCAGGTAGTCAACCGGCTCGGATTCAAGGGGGTCGACCATGCAGACGCTCAGCTGGTTCCCGGCCTGGTAGAGCGGGATGATGCGGTGCTCGCGGGCGAATTCGGGGGTCAGCACCTTGATCACGTCGCGGCTGACGATGTCGGGGTTCAGGTGGATGAACGAGATGTTCAGCTGGTTGCCCAGCGCCCAGATGATGTCGTCCTCGGTCACCAGCCCGAGTTCGATCAGGGCCGCTCCCAGCTTGAGCCCCTTTTCCTTCTGGAAGGCGAGGGCCTGTTTCAGCTGGTCCTGGTTGATCAGGTTGCAGTCGATGAGGATGTCGCCAAGGCGTTTCTTCAAAGTACTCATGTCAACGCTTCATCATACCCGAACCCCCGGTACCCAGGCAACGGAAAAACGGCACCCGGAAAAAAACGGCACCCGGAAAACAAAAACCCGGCGGCCGTGGCCGGCCGCCGGGCGATGGGCGTGAACCTTAGCGGTTCTTCTTGTTGATCATTTCCTTCAGTTCTTTGCCGGGCACGAACTTCGCGACCTGGGTCGCGGGAATGTTCATGGGGCGCTTGGTCTGGGGGTTGATTCCCGTGCGGCTCTGGCGGGTGGTGACCTTGAACGAGCCAAAACCGACCAACCGGACTTCCTCGCGCTTCTTCAACGTGGTCTTGATGATGTTGATGGTGGCTTCGAGCGCCTGGGCGGCCTGGGTCTGGGTCAGGTTGGCGGTCCGGGAAATTTCCCTCACGAGTTCGATCTTTTTCACTTGGGGGTATCCTCCTGTTGAAATATGAGATTTGAAGGACGATACAAGGATATTACCGATCGTAAACGAGCCCGTCAAGGGGGTACAGAAAAAAAACTTTACATTCTCCCCTTACCTGAGCCTGTTTCGAAGATCGTTCAGGCGCTGGATCAGCATCCGTTGCTGGTCTTGCAGGGCCTGCAGACGCCCCCGGATCTGCTGGATCCGTTCCTGCACCTGGGCGAGGGTCAGGCTTTCCGGTGAGGTGGTGGTCCCCGTCGGGGTCGGGGTCGAAGGCGACGGCGACGGGAGCTGGGAGCGGAGCGCCGCCGTCCGTTGCGCCGCCAGCCTCTGCCGCGCCGCCGCGGCCCTGCTCAGCTCCTCGGCCCGCTTCAACAGCGGGGGCAGTTCACCCTCCAGCTGTCTGATCTCCTCCTGGACCCGGACCAGCTGGTTCTGCGTCTCGAGGATCCGTTCCCGCAGCATCCGCTCGTCCTGGGCGCCGGTGGGGGCCGCCGTCGCCTGGCCGAAGGGCCGGCCGTGGCCCTCGCGGAGCATCGGCGGGGAAACCGGCTTGCCGTCCGCGCCGAAGGGGAGTCCCGGGTAGGGCTGTTTCCAGAGCTGGTCTCCGGCGGCGGGGGCGGGCAGGCCCTGGCCTGCCAGAGCTTCCCGTTCCCGCACCCTCTGCTGACGAAGGTCTTCGAAGAAGTTCATCCGGTCACGGATGTCCCGGATCTGGGGCCCGCTGTCGGGGCGCGGCTGGCCGGGGGGAGGCTCCGGGGGCAGGGGTTGGCCGTCGGGGCCGAGGGGCCGGATCTTGCCGGGCAGGGAAGGCCGGATCGGCGGCAGTCCCGGGCGCTCGGGCCCCACCTTCAGGCCCGTGCCGCCTTCCCACTGCTTCTTCAGTTCGTTCTCCAGCGCCCCGGGGTCGAACTTCTGCACCTGGTCGCCCGTGTAGCCGCGGTCGCGCACGCTGGTCTGCATGCCCCTCTGCAGGACGATCTGCCGCCGGCGCTGGTCGTCGCGCGCCCGCACTCCCACCAGGCCTTCGAAGACCCGCACCTGGGTGCGGCCGTACTTGTCGACCGTCACGTCGAAGGTGGTGCCCAGCACGCCGCAGACCGTGGTCGGGGTGATGACCTGGAAGGTCCGTCCCTGCTTGCGCAGGTTGAACCAGCTCTCGCCGACCTGCAGCTGCAGGCCGTCGGGCAGAAGGGTGAGCAGGGAATTGGACTTCACGCGGAACAGACTGCCGTCGGGAAATTTCAGTTCCCCGCGGGTCTCCCCCTCCGTGCGCAGCATGTCCTGGATCTGCACGGCCACCGGCTCGGGGCCCAGCTCGAGCCAGGTCCCCCCATTGGTCCGCGACAGGGCCGCCCGGCCCCGCAACAGCTGGAAGGTGATGCCGTCTTCGGCCGCGGCGGCGGTCGCGACGGCCAGGCACAGCAGGATGACGATGACCGGGAAAGGCTTCTGCATGGGCTCCTCCCTTGTGTTCCATGGGAAACCTGGAGCAGGCTCCCGGCCCATTCTAGCACATCAAAGAAGGAATTCCCCAGGCTGGACATCCCCCGGGTGAAGGGATATCTTTGGAAAGAACCGTTTCCATCACATACCGGAGGGAGGTGACCCCCCATGCCTGTCGATCAGGAGATCCAGACCCTCGAATGCCCCTGCGGCACCGTGTTCGAACCCGAAGTCATCGAAGTGGACCGCAACGGCGAACGCTGGACGAAATGCCCCAAGTGCCTCCGGAAGCTTCTCGTGCCGGTGGAGACCTGAGGGAACCCCGGCTCTTCCCCCGCTGACACCCGCGACTGGCGATTGGCCGCGCCAGGCGGCCCCTGCCATGCCGTTGAGGGCGGGCCGCTTTTCGGGGTCAGGCCGCGGGTGTTTCCGGCCTGCCCGTTTTCCGGATCAGCGCCGCCAGCACCGCCACCGGGACCACCCAGGCCCACCAGGGGGGTGGGCCGGCCAGGAACCATCCCCCGACCGGGTCCTGTGCCGGGAACCAGGCGGCGGTCAGGAGGACGTGAGGCAGAACACAGGCCAAGTCCCATCCCGCCAGGGAGGGGGCATCGGCAACCTCCGCTGGCATCCGGCGTGCCAGCCACCACCCCAGGAGCAGGGCGAACACCCACCCTCCAGGATCGCCGCCCAGGCCTCCGCGAAAGAGGACGTAGGCCGCCGCCAGCCCCCGGGCCCCGCGCCCGGGAAACAGCCCCTCCCAGCGCCGGGCGGCGGAGCCGAACAGCCCCGCGAAGGCGAGGCTGGCCGCCATGTTGACCAGAACCGCCAGCAGGGGCTCGGTCCAGGCCACGCCGGTCGGCCGCCACCCGCTTCGGGCCGCCGCCGCCAAGGCAGGCAGGCAGGCCGTCACGACCAGGGCGGCTTTCAGCCATCCGCTGTCGCCGCCCTCGGCCCGCGCGGCTCCTGGGCAGGCCGTCGGCCCGGCGACCCCGGAACCCCTTTCGCCATCCCCATCGACCGCCTCCCGCGGACGGGGTCCCGTGTGGGATGGTGCGGCCCGGGAGGGAGCCGCCCCAGAACCGGCGAAGGCACCGGCCTCCGACTGGATGGCGGCGGGGAGACCGGTCGGCGCCTCCGGGCCGTGGTTCGGATCGCGCCGGAATGTCTCGCCGTGGGGAGCGGCGGGGTTCCTGTCGAACCGCCGGAAGGTGACCGCCAGGCCGAGCCAGACCAGCACTACCAGCAGTTCGGCGGCCAGGATGCGCCCCAGGTCGTCGAGCGCGCCGATGCCCGCATAGGGCAGGAAGCCCACCACCAGCAGTCGCAGGAACCAGGCGCCGCCGAACGCCGTCACCAGCAGGAACGTCCAGCGCCCCGCCAGCGCGCGGCCCGACCGCGCCGCCCACCACCCGGCGGCCCAGTAGGCCACCCGCGCCCGCACCCGCGGATACAGCCGCAAAAGCCCGCCGCTCGCCACCAGGGCCAAAACCCACCCCAGG
>CAZKPI010000409.1:0-5124 GCA_964554555.1 uncultured bacterium | reverse complement strand
CGCTCGCCGAGAGTGATCGGCACCTGCCTGCCGTTGGCGGCCTTGACGAACAGATACTGGATCTTCAGACTGCCGTTCTTGCCGAACCGTCCGGGGCCCCTCACTTTCTCGAGCTGGGCCTGGACAAATGCCCCCTTTTTGATCACGACCCGCTGGCCGATCGCCAGTTCCTCGGCGGTGGTGAACTTCACCATCTCGCCGGTCCGGCTGGTCTTGGTCGACAGGGTCTGTTCGAGCCGGATCTTGATCAGGGTGCCCTGCGGGATGATGGTCGCCGCCTCCAGCAGGGGAGCCACGGTCATCGAGATCAGCACCAGGATGGTGAGGGGCAGACGCTTGCTCATGAGAACTCCTCTCGGTCACCTCCGCAGGCCGGAGGCCGGATATGCCGCCCCATGATACGCAATGACCGTCACCACCGCAACGCCCGGCCGGCGGCTTGGCCGGCTTCGTCCGGGCCAGCCCGGCCTGGGATGGCCGGCGGATCCTGCCGCCGGGCAACCGGTCGGAGTGCTGATGATGGCGCCGGAAGGGAGGAAGAGGTATCATGGGCCCGGTCGGATGACCGTGAATGTTTTGGGCGATGGAGGGTTTCATGAAAAGGCTCCTGGCGGTGCTGGTGGCTGGTGGTCTCGTCCTGGGCGGTCCGGCGGTGTTCGCCAAAGGAACCCCGGGCGGCAAGGCGGCCAAGGTGAAGGCGGCCAAGGAAGGCAAGGCCGCCAAGGAGGGCAAGGCGGCCAAGGAGGGCAAGGCCCCCCGGGAAGGCAACATCGCCAAGGCCGGGAAGGAAGGGCAGGGCGGCAGGGACAAGGAGTTCAGGAAGGCCCAGAAAGAGAAGCGGCAGGCCTTCAAGGAGCAGTTGAAGAAGGAGCGCCGGGAGTTCCGGAAATCGCTCGAGGGCAAGTCTCCGGAAGAGCGCCAGCGGGCGATGCAGGAGTTCAACCAGAAACAGCTCGCCGCGCGAAAGGCCTTCTTTGCCGAACGCCGCGCCGAGAACATGGCCGCCCTGAAGGAACGCCTGGCCGCCAACCCCAGGCTCACTGACGAGCAGAGGCAGGAGATCATCGCCCAATTCGAGGCCCAGCAGGACGAGACGGTCGCCTTCAACGGCGCCAGCCAGTCGAAGATCGCCGAGTTCATGAACCGGATCGGGGAGGACCAGGAGATGACCCCCGAACAGCGCAAAGCGGCCATCCAGGAGTTCTTCGCGGGCATCAGGAAGGAGCGGCAGGAGTTCGAGAAGAAACAGCAATCGGAGAACCAGGCGTTCTGGATGGACGGTAAGGCCGGGGATGCCGCCGGGAAGGCGGACAGCGACCTCGATGATCTCGACGGTGCCGAAGGCCGGCTGACCCCCACCGAATCCGGCCTTCCGGAAGCCGACGGGCACTGACGCCCTTTTCGCGGTTCCCCCCCCGCCCCTAGGAGGCGCATGGCAGACCTTTCCCCGGCTCCGGCCTCAACCCCGCCCGCCGCCGCGCCCCCGACCACCTCGGTGGTGAGGCGGGTCCTGCCGTATTTCCGCCCGCACCTGGGCACACTGGCCTTTTCGGTGGTGACCCTGCTGATCGCCACCGGCGTCCACCTGACGCGGCCGCTGATCATCCGCGAGATCATCGACGTGGCCGTGCCCGCCGCCGACCTCTGGCACGCGGCCAAGGCGGTGGGGGCGTTCGTCGCCTGCCTGGTCGTCGGCGGCGCCGCGATGTACGTGCGCGTCCAGCTGATGGCGCGCATGGGGGCCGAGATCATCGCCAGCCTCAAACGGCAGTTGTTCGCCCACATCATCCATCAGGGACTGCGGTTCTTCGATCAACAGCCGGTGGGGAAACTGCTGACCCGCACCGAAGCCGATGCCGACCAACTGCGGGTGCTGTTCACCGGCGGGGCGGTGCAGCTGCTGTCGAGCTTCGTCCTCCTGCTGGGCATCGTTGGGCTCATCTTCCGCGAGGCACCCTTCCTCGGCTGGGCGGCGGTGGGCACCATCCTGGTCGTCGGCACCGTCCTGTACTTCTACACCTCGTTCATCCGCAAGACCTACAAGCAGGTGCGCGAGCGCAACAGCGAAATGACGGCCTACGTCACCGAGTATGTCCAGGGCGTGCCGGTGATCAAGATCCACGGCCGCGAGGAGGCCGCGGTGCGCCGCCTCGCCGCCCTGAACCAGGACAAGGCGGCGCTCGAGCGCAAGGCCGGCTTCATCGACTACATCCTGTTCCAGCCCTCCTTCCGCATCGTGACCGAGATCTTCGTCATGATCGGCATCTTCCTCTATGCCAGCGACCGCATCTTCGCGGGGACGATGAGCGTCGGCACGCTCGTCATGTTCCTCGAGCTGGTGCGGCAGTTCTTCCAGCCTCTGCAGGCCATGACCGAGCTGATCGCCCAGATCCAGTCGAGCCTGGCGGCGGCCTCGCGTCTGTTCGAGATCCTCGACCACCCCACCGACATCCGCGACGAGGGCCGCGCCGCCCCCGGCCTGCGGCTGACCGACCGGCTGGCCTTCGACCGCGTGACCTTCGCCTACAAGGACGAGCCGGTGCTCCGCGACCTCTCGTTTGCGGTGCGGAAGGGCGAGCACGTGGCCATCGTCGGCGTCTCGGGCTCGGGCAAGACCAGCTGTGTCAGCCTGCTGTTGCGGTTCTACGACCCGACGCAGGGGGCCGTGCGCATCGACGGGCAGGACATCCGCTCCTTCCGCCTGGTCGACTGGCGCCGCACCATCGCCCTGGTCCTGCAGGAGATCTACCTGTTCCCCGGCACCATCATGCAGAACCTCAAGGCCTTTGACGAGAGCATCCCCGACGAGGCCGTGGTCGAGGCCGCCACGCGCCTGGGCGCCCACCCGTTCATCGCGCGGTTCCCCAACGGCTATCAGACCGTCCTGGCCGAGCGCGGCGCCAACCTCTCGCTGGGCGAGCGGCAACTGCTCTCCTACACGCGCGCGCTGGTCAAGAACCCCGACATCCTCCTGCTCGACGAAGCCACCAGCTCGGTCGACGTCATCACCGAGCGCGCCCTGCAGAGATCGATGGACCAGCTGATGAAGGGCCGCACCGCCATCATCATCGCCCACCGCCTGTCCACCATCCGGCACGTCGACCGCATCCTGGTGCTCGACCAGGGCCGCCTGGCGGAGGAGGGAAGCCACGACGAGCTGATGGCCCGCGGCGGCATCTACCAAAAGCTCGTCATGATCCAGACCGTCTCGCCGCCCCCGGCCGCGGTCGGGGGGGAAGCCGCCAACGGGGGCGCCGAGCCGGCCGAGGCCGCCGTATGAAGCCGCTGTCCGACGAGCACGAACTGCGCCATCCGCGGATGTTCTACCTCCGCTGGATCTGGGAGCAGTACCGGCCCCACCGCCGGATGATCCTTCTGCTGGTCGGGTTGACCGTCATCTCGACGGTGGTCTCGGTGCTGTTCCCGATGGTCTTCCAGCGGGTCATCGACGGCGTGGTGGGCAGTCTGAAGGGGTTCCGGGACGGCACCACCGGCCTGGCGCAGGCGGCGGCCGACCGCAACCGGCGGCTCGGGTATCTGCTGGCCCTGTCGTTCGGGCCGGTCTTCGCGGGTATCTACACGTTCCTGCGGCTGAAGATGAACCTGACCTTCGAGATGTTCTTCCGGGAACGGTTCTTCCGCGAGATCCTCGAGAAGGGCCACCGGTTCTTCCTGAAGTTCCGCACCGGCGACCTGGTGACGCGCCTCACCGAGGACGTGCGGTCCTACCCGCCCGGGCTGTCCTGGCTGTGCTGTTCGGGCATCTTTCGCGCCTTCAATTCCTCGTGCATCATTTTCTTCTGCGTTGCCAGCATGTTCCTGCTCAGCCCCGCTCTGGCCTGCGTGGCGATCCTGCCGATGCCGTTCATGGTCTGGCTGTTTCTGACCATGGAGACCGCCATCGAGCGCCGGTTCAGGAAACTGCAGACGGCGGTCAGCGCCACCAACGATTTCCTCGAGTCGGCCTACTCGGGCATCAAGATCATCAAATCGTTCAACGCCGAGGCGCCCCAGATCGCCCTGTTCGGTCAGCAAATGGAGGCCCGCATCGGGTGCGAGATCGAGGTGGCGCGGATCGAGGGGTTGTACAACGTCTACTTCGAGTTTTTGAACTACCTGAGCGGCGTTCTGGTGATGCTGGCCGGCGGCATCATGGTGATCAAGGGGAGCATCTCGCTGGGGGTCTACTACGCCTTCTTCGGCTATCTCGGCATCGTCATGCACCCGCTGATCGACATCCCGGTCCTGCTGTTCACCCTGGCCCAGTGCTTCGTCACCATCGACCGGCTCGAGGAGATTGTGCAGACCGGGCGCGACTGGCAGGAGGCCGACAAGCGCGGCGACATCGAGGTTGCCCGCATCGACCGCCTCGAGTTCAGAGGGGTCACCTTCACGCACCAGCCCCCGCCGCCGAAGGACGGCGAGGCGGCGACCGTGCCCGACCGCCCGTGTTTTTCCTTCCAGCCCCTCGATTTCGCCGTCAACCGGGGCGAAAAGCTGGCCATCGTCGGCACCATCGGCAGTGGGAAGACCACCCTGCTCAACCTGGCGGCCGGCATCCTGACGCCCGAGGCGGGCGAGATCCTCGTCAACGGGCACTCCCTGCGCGACCTGCGCAAAGACCAGTTCAAGGAACGGATCGGGTTCATCCAGCAGGAACCCACCATCTTTTCCGAGACGGTGGCCGACAACATCGATTTCTGGCGCGGCCAGCCCCGCGACTGGATCGAGACCTGCACCCGCCTTGCCCAGTTCGAGGCCGAGGTGAAGAGCCTGCCCCGCCAGTATGACGAGAAGATCGGCCAGCGGGGCCTCAACCTGTCGGGCGGCCAGCGCCAGCGGCTGTCGATCGCCCGCGCCCTGGCCGGCCGGCCCGAGATCCTGTTCATGGACGACGTCACCTCGGCCCTCGACGCCGAGAACGAAACCCTGCTGTGGCGCGACCTGCGCGAGAAGTTTCCCGGCGTGACCTGTGTCATCGTCACCCACCGCCTGTCGACCGCCCAGAACGCCGACCGCATCATGGTCCTCAACGAGGGCCGGCTGGAGGCCATCGGCACCCACGACGAACTGATGCGCCGCAATCCCACCTACCAGAAACTGGTCTCCTGAACCGGAGGCTTG
>CAZKPI010000408.1:0-5139 GCA_964554555.1 uncultured bacterium | reverse complement strand
GCCGTCGGGGAAACCCCCGGCCCCGGGGCCGCCGGCCCTTTCCCCTGCCGGCTCTTGAACAGCCGGAAGGCCCGGTGGATGTGCCGCGACAGCATGGTGTAGCGCGACAAAAACGGCAGACCGAACACCTTGTCGTAGTAGAAGTCGGCCTGCTCGTCGAGCCCGAGCCGGGCCGACAGTTCCGCGCCGAGAAACCCATGCACCACCACCGCCCGCTCACTGAGCGGTTCCTGCCCCGGACGCAGGCGCTCCCTCACCGCTTCCCACCCCGGAAAGCGGCGGCTCAACAGCAGGTAGGGATTGTACAACCGCATCAGGCACTCCAGACTGCGGCTCAGGTAATCGGTCTCCAGCAGGGGCTTGCCAAAGCGGCGGCAGAGCCACGCCGCTTTCAAAAACAGCCCGCTGGCCTGCCGGTCATAATCGCCGGGCAGAAGCTCCCGCACGGCCAGCGCCGCCAGCTCGAAACTCCGGAGCCCCTCCCGGAACCCCCGTTCCCCCTGGTAGTCGAGATCCTGCGCCACCTTGAGCCGTTCCTCGAACCGGGTCGAGGTCAGAAAGGCAGTCGTCGCTGTTTCCGACACCCCCGGCCGCTGGAACCGCCCCGCCACGTTCGCATACAGGCAGGCAGGGCAGACGACCACCGTGTACAGCTCGGGCGCCCACCCCTCGGGGGTGATCGGGCAGAAATCGGTTTCGGTGCCGCGACAGGCCCAGGAACCGGGCTTGATCTGGGTGCACCCGAACCGCTCCTGGCACAGGCCGCACTCGAAGAACAGCACATGCAGGCGACTCTCCGGCGGCGCTTCCGTCTCGGGAGAGGGGGCCCCGGCGCGGCTCGGGAACAGGGCTTCCCCCTCGATCAGCTCCGGTTCCTCGCGCAGGGTGCTCAACAGCTGGACGAGCCGGGGCACCACCAGCGGCTTGACCAGCAGAGAGGCGGCCTGCGAGCGCAGGCATTCCTCGACCAGGTCAGGCGTGAACACCGTCGACAAAAACACCACCTTCGCCTCGGGAGCCGCCTGCCGGGCCATCGCGCTGATCTCGGGCACCGGCTTGAGGTAGCCGTCGAGGTCGACGAACCAGCTGATGGTCGGGTCGGCCGCCGACAGGCGCGTGAGCTCGGTGTAACTCTCCGCCCGCCGGTAGCAGAACCCGTATTCCTTGAGCGTCGCCCCCAACAGCGTGGCCAGCGTCTCATCCCGGGTCAGGATCAGGCACTGGTGGCCCTCCCGGTCCTCGCCAGGCGGGGCGGCCGCCAGGATCGCCGACCGGATCTCCCGCAGGGCGGCCAGCAGACCTGCCACCTCGGGCCGCTCGCGCGGATCCTTCTTGACCATGCGCAGAAGCAGTTCGATGAAGGGGAACAGCGGGTCCTTCGGCGACAGCGGCCGCAGGGACAGCGTCTCCTCCTCGCCCGGGGCCGGCGCCCCCTGCTGGCCCCCCGCCCGTCCGGCCCCGCCCGCCAGCAGGCTGGCGGGAAGCTCGCCCAACACCAGTTCCCAGAACAGGAGCCCGGCGGCATACACGTCGCCGGCCGGCGTCCCCGCGTGGCCGGGCAGCCACCGTTCGGGGGCAACGTACAACCCGGCTTCGCCCGCCTCCTCGCGCGTCATCCGGGGAAAGGGCATCATCGGCAGGCCGCTGATCAGGGCCGCCCCGTCAGGCTGAAAGCCGATCAGGGCGGGGTGCAGGTTGCCGTGGATCTCCCCCTGCGCATGGATGGCCGCCAGCCCTTCCAGCAGAGTGATCATCGCCTTGACCTGCCCGGCCTGGTCCTGCGCCAGGGTCTCCCGGGCCTGGGCAAAAGACGCGGGCCCGGGCGCCCCCATGGCCAGAAACCGCCGGCCCCCCGGGCCTTCGCTCCAGTGCGAAAGAACGGCCGCCACCGCCGGGTGCCGCACCTGCCCCAGCCGGTCGATCCTGGCCTGGAACTGGATGGAGGACCAGGCCGGGTCTTCCGGACAGGCCTGCACCACCACCGGGGCGTTCGTCTTCCCGTCCCGACCCTGATGGAACTCCCCGAACGGGCCGGCCAGCACCAGCCGGTCAAGGGGGAACCGCATCTCGAGCGCCCCCGTCCGCGCCAGGAGCTGTTCCTTGGCCTTTTCCAGGAAGGCGATGACAAACTCGATCTCCGGCCGCTGATGCGGGTTCTTCTCGAGAAGGCGCTGCAGAAGAGGCCGGAACACCGGCCCGAAGGGCGCGGCCTCCAGGACCTCGAAGGGCACGGGCGCCGTCAGGTGCTTCAGGATGATGGACAAGAAGGCATCCGAGGCATCCTCCGGCGCGTCGAACGGGGGACGCCCGACCAGGATCTCCCACAGCACGATCCCCAGCGAATACAGGTCGGATTTGCCGGTGATGTTGGGCTTCCCCTCGCACTGCTCGGGAGACATGTAGTGCGGGGTGCCCAGGGCGAGTCCGGTCTGGGTCTGCTTTCGCGACCCCTTGGCAATGCCGAAGTCGACGATCTTCAGATCGCCCGCGGCGTTGATCAGGATATTGGCCGGCTTCAGATCGCGATGGATGACCTTGCGCGCATGGAAGGCCCGCACCCCGTCGAGCAGGTCGAGGAACACCCGGATCAGCCGGATCGGGTCGCGGGCAAACTCCTGCCGCAGGGCGGTCAGGGTGCGCCCCTGGAAATACTCCATGATCAGGAAGGGAAGCTGGGTCACCGCATCGGTCTCGAGGGAATACACCTCGACGATCCGCGGGTGCCGGATCGTGGCCAGGATCTCGCCCTCCTGCATGAACCGCCGGATGCCCGCCTGGTCCTTGGCAAAATCGCGGTGCAAAAACTTCAGGGCCACCATGCGCGTGTTCTTCTCGTCGAACGCCTTGAACACCGCGCCCATGCCGCCCTCGCCCAGCGCGGCCAACAGCTGGAAGGTGCCGTTGATGGTGGTCCCTATCGGAAACACGACCGCCGCCCCTCCTGCCCGTCGCCCAACCCGCCCGGGACCGGCAGGCACTGACAGATGGTTTCTATTTGTACAAACATACCCTTCGCGCCAACCCTGGCGCCGGACCCCCATGATAGCACACGCCGCCCGGCCCCGCGGGAGTTCGCCTGGGGACAGCGGTTCATGGTTCCCGGAACAGGAAGATCTCGCAGGGTTCCTCGAACCCCTTCAGCCGGAACATTCCCAGTTCCACAAACTGCCCGGGAGCCTGCCCGGCGATGGCCCGGGTCGCCAGGATGCGGCCGTGCAGGGGCAGAGGGATCGCCGGCCCCGACACCCGATCGGCGTCCTTCAGCCCCTCGATCCGGAACAGTCGGTGAACCTCGCGCCCGAGGAAGTCGCCGTCGGAGGCGATGGTGATGCACCCCCAGTTCATCGCCACCCGCACCTGGACATCACTGCGGGCCGCCTCGGCGAGGATCGCCCGCGCCGCCTGCAGGCCTTCCGCCGCCTCCCGGTAGATGGCGAAGAAGCCGTCCCCGGTGCACTTCAGGAAGCGCAGGCCGGCCTTCGACTCATGATTGCTCAGCAGGCTGTGGAAGGCATTGACGATGCTGGTGAAGACGACCGTCCCCCGCTTGTTCACCAGCTGGGTCGAGCCGGCCAGATCGACCACCAGCAGGGCGGCATCGATCTGTTCGCCGGGGCCTTCCCAGCCCTCGCCGCCCTCCTGCCCTTCGCGCGCCCAGGGCTTCAGCCCGTGCGCGGTCAGGGCCTCCAACAGCGCCGCCCGGAAGGAACCAAGGTCAGGGAACCGGGCCGCGGCGAGGACCGCCTCCGGATCGTCCCCGCCCCGCCGGATGACCGGCTCGGCCAAAGCCCGGTCGAGCACCTCGGCCAGCCGCTCCGGCAGGTCGGGATTCCGCTCCCGGATGGGCACCGGCCGGTTTTCCGCGATCACCCCCAGGAAATCGGCCAGCCCCGGCACCCGGCCCGTCTTCTTGCAGGCGGCCCGCATCTCCGACAGACCCGCGCGGGGCAAAAACCCGGTCAGCATCTCGTAGAAGACGGCGGCCGCCGTGAACACTTCCGAGGCCGGCCACGCCTGCCCGAACCAGGTGATCCGCTCCCGGGGCCAGTAGACGGCCGCCGAATCGTAAACCGCCGACAGGATCATCTGGGACAACCCGGCATTCTCGAGCGCGGGAAACAGCCCGAAGTCGGCCACCCGCCCTCGCAGTGACCGCCCCTGGCCGGTGACCAGGATGTTCGCCGGCTTGAGGTTGCGGTGCAGGACGGGCCTCCCGTCGGCCCACCGGGGGGCCGCCCCCAGCCCGTCGAGCACGTCGAGCATCAGCGGGGCGGCTTCCGCCGGCGCCACGCGGCCGCCGCGCAGGGCCGCGAAGCGGGCGAGGTCGAGCCCCTCCACCAGGTCCTGCACGCAGACGAACAGGTTGCCGTCGCGCCAGACCTCGATCAGCCGACAGCGGGCCGGGTGATCACCGCCGAGCAGGAGCCGGGCCTGGTCCAGGAAAGCTTCGCCCATGGCATCGGTAAACACCGTGTTGGGAACCATGGTCTTCAGGGCCACGACCGCCCCCGACCGGGTATCGACCGCTTCGTGGACCACGCCCATCCAGCCCCGGCCAAGGCCGCGGTTGACCTGGTAGGGACCGATCTCGGTGCCGGGGGGCACTTCCCCCATGGCCGCCGTCGGAATGCCGGAAAACGGGTGCGACCGCCGCCCCGACCCTTTCCGCCGCGCCGGCTGGAGAGCCCCCGGAGCCTCGGGGAATCGGACCACCATCCGGTTGCGGCCCACCACGATCTCGTCACCGTCCGACAGAAACACGGACCGCGGCGGCACGGACCGCCCGGACCCTCCGCCTGAGCCGCTCCATCCGGCGGGAGGCCCTTTGGCCACGCCGGCCCGGGCCTGCTCCCGCCCGCCATGGAGGGTCCCGTTGACGAACGCCCCGTTCTTGCTCCCGAGATCGCTCAGGAGCAGATACGGGGGCGACACCTCCAGCAGGAAGTGGTGGCGGGAGACGAACGGGTCGTCGGTCACCCGCAAGGTCGCATCGGGAGCCCGGCCGAACAGGACCCCCTCCGGCCGGGAGAATGTCAGGGTCCGACCTTCCAGTTCCCCCTGCAGGATCTGCAGTTCGACGGTACTCATGCCCCTCTCCCGTGCACCAGTTGCACAGGCCTTCCATCCATGGGATTCCCT
>CAZKPI010000407.1:0-5164 GCA_964554555.1 uncultured bacterium | reverse complement strand
AACACGTAGCGGAGATTGGCCCCCAGCCATTCGTCGGCATACGGCCCGAACCGGTACCCGGCCCAGATCGAGATCGGGCAGGTGAGGAGGGCCCTGGCCAAATCCCAGAACAGGAATTTCCAGAAGCTGAACTGCATCGACCCCGCCAGGAAAAAGGTGGTGGCGCGGACGCCGGCCAGGAAACCGGCGAAAAACACCCCGCGGGACCCGAATTTTTCGAAAAACCGCCCTGATTTCTCCAGCATCTTCACGGAGAAGAGCCGATGGAACGGCCAGTTTTGCAGAATCGCCAGGCCGTAATGCCGCCCGAAGAAGTAGATGAGGGAATCCCCCAACAACAGGCCGGCCAGGCTGATGCCGATCATCAGCCACAGATCGGCGCCGCCCTGGCTCACCACGTATCCCGCGGTGATGAAGGTGATCTCTTCGGGGACGGGCAGACCGACCCCGCACAAAACAAGGAGGACGAACACCGCCAGGTAGGACCATTGGCTGACCAGGGGTTCCACCTGCGAGAACCAGTCCATGCGGGCACGCTCCAGGCTAAGGCGTGATGTGATTATACCGCATGTCCCGATGGGTTCATGGAGCTTTCACCGGTCCCCCTCTCCGCGCTGGGCAGGAAGGGTCAGGGGGGCTCAGCTTTTGACGGGGACCGGCTCGGGACCGTCGGGCACCGTCGTTCCCAGCACCTCGAGAGCGACGACGAGAACCACCATCGACAGGGGGAAGCACACCCAGGGCGACGCGCCGAGGCCCGCCGGGATATAGCACAGGAGCACGGACGCCGCGGCACAGGCCACCGCGTAAGGCATCTGGGTGCGCACGTGGTCGATGTGGTCGGATCCCGAGGCCATGGAGGAC
Source organism: uncultured bacterium (assembly GCA_964554555.1). GTDB lineage: Bacteria > Muiribacteriota > Ozemobacteria > Ozemobacterales > Ozemobacteraceae > Ozemobacter. The sequence continues at coordinate 4,300 of CAZKPI010000407.1, read as the reverse complement.
ATGATCGTGGTGTCGGAGATGGGACTGCAGTGGTCGCCGAAAATCGAGCCTTCAAGGACCGCACCGATGGAGACCAGGAGCATCTGCTTCAGATAGTCCATCATCGGCAGGACCCCGGGCTGGTTGGCCAGGTTGGCCTCGTAGTAGGCCTGGTTCAAGTGGTAGGAAAGGGGGATCGAGATGGGCAGAAGGATGGCCATCGTCCCCCAGCTGGTGCCGGTCGCGAACGAGATCAGACAGGCGATCAGGAAGGTGACGGCGGGCACCAGCCACGGTTTCAACACGCCGCTGACGCTGGCCACGATGAACCCCGCGGTGTGCAGGTCTTTGCAGACCCCGTTGATCGACCAGGCCAGCAGGAGCACGCACATGGCCATGACCATCGTCCGGGCCCCGTTCACCCAGGCTTGTACTCCCTTTTCCAGCTTGACCAAACCCTGGGCGACCCCGAGGAACAGGGCGATGATGGAACCGGCCATCGACACCCAGATCAGCACCGAGGCCGAGTTGGCGTCGCTGAAGGCGGCCCGCAGGATCTCGCCCCGGGACAGGGTGGCCGGAACGGCCTGCACCCGCAGAAGAGCGCCTTTTTCCAGGTTCTGGAAGGCGGTCACCGTGTCGCGGCCGGTCTGGCCGTCGAGGGTCGAGGCCCCCGTGTAGTGGAATTTCACCAGCGGCTGGTCACCGGTGGAACCCACGACCAGGCCAAGGTCAGGCAGGACGTGATCGACCGTCACCTCGACGGCCTGGTCGAGGGGGGTGGTCAGGGCGGCGGCCGACAGGTCGAAGTGAGGGGCGAATCCGCCGCCGTTGTAGACCAGGCCGACCATGGTGCCGAAGATCACCGAGAGGATCGGGATGGCGGCGTTGTACCAGCGTTTGGGCATCTCGGCGGGAAGCACGGGCATGGCTGATTCGGGAGTGCTGATGGGGTTGGCCCCGTCCGCAATCGGTTTCCCTTCGAGGCGGGCGCGGGTTTCGGCCGCGGTCATCGGCCCGAACTCCTTGCGGGTGAGACAGATCATGAAGCCAAAGAACAGGCTCAGGATGCAGTAGAACCGGAACGGGATGGTCTGGATGAAGACGCCGTAGAAGTTCGTCTCGGGGATGTTCAGGTCGGTGAAGGCCTGCCGGATCAGGCCGATCTCGTAGCCGATCCAGGTCGACAGCAGGGCCACCCCGGCCACGGGGGCCGAAGTGGAATCGACGATGTAGCTGAGCTTTTCGCGGGAGACCCGGTTGGCATCGGTGATCGGCCGCATCGAGTTGCCGACGATGAGCGTGTTGGCGTAGTCGTCGAAGAAGATGACCACCCCCATGATCCAGGCGGCCAGCTGGGCGGTCTTGGGCCCCACGACCATGCGGGAGATCAGGTTGACGATGCCCTGCATGCCGCCGGTCTGGTTGACAATGCCGATCATGCCGCCCAGGGTCATGCTGAAAATGATGATGGACGCATGTCCGGGGTCGGCCAGGCCTTCCAGCAGGTACTTGTCGAGGGCGCGCAGGAAGCCCTGCAGGGGGCTGAAGTCGTTGATCAGGACCGCGCCGATCCAGACCCCGATGAACAGGGAAAGCAGGACCTCGCGGGTGATCAGGGCCAGGATGATGGCAATCAGAGGGGGGAGGGCAGACATCCACCCGGACAGGACGCGCACCTGGGTCATCCCTTCGCGTCCCGCCGCGGCCAGCTTCACCGCGGCCCGGCCGCTGGCCGGGAAGGAAACCTTCAGGGCGGCGAGGGCGGCGGCCGTCTTCTGGCCTTCCTCGACCACCTGGTCGTTGATGGTCAGGCGGTAGGAAACCGTCGCCGCCGGATCGGGCAGGCCGGTAACCGTCAGGTCGGTCGGCAAACCGGTCAGGGCGAAGGCAGGGCCGGCGAGGTGCAGTCCTTCGGCGGCGAAACCGGGAACCGTGCAGGTCAACAGCAGGAGAAACGACAGGACCCTCGGAAAACGCGACATGCGGACCCTCCAGCAAGGATGGCCCCTTTGCGGTGCGCAAAACTGGGGTTTCGCGCCGCCATCGGTGGCGGCAAAGGGGCACTTCCGACCTCGTGCCGGTCGGGAGCGGACGATTTCGACCGGCCCCGGCGGCGTTTCCCAAGATACTGGAATCCCCGCGGAAGGACCACATTTTTCGGTACGTATTGTGTGCCATGCCGCAAAAGGGCCATGGCCGCGGCTGAACGGGGATGGCCGCCGGGCGAGCCCTCGGGACCGGGAATGGCCCTCTGCCTACTCCCAGAGGTTGCTGACCGGCTTCTTCTGCTTGGAGGTCATGATGTTGATCTCCACGCGCCGGTTCATCTCGCGATCGGCCTCGCTGACGTTCAGCACCTGGGGTTGGAATTCGGCATACCCCTGGGCGGCGAAGCGCATCGGGTCCTGGTTCATCTTCTCGGTGAAGAAGCGCACCACGGTGCAGGCCCGGGCCGTCGACAGCTCCCAGTTGGTCGGGAACATGGGATTGCTGGTGGGAAGGTCATCGCAGTGCCCGTCGATGCGGATGTCGTTGGGCACCTCGCTGATGACCGGAAGCAGTCCCATCAGGATCTCCTCGGACCCCGGCTTGAGCACAGCCGACCCGCTTTGGAACAAAACTTTCGAGGGAATACGGATCTTCACCTTCTGCTCGTCGGAAAGGACCAGGATTTTGTCGCGGGCGGAGACCGTCTGCAAGGCTTTTTTCACCTTGGCGGTGATGCGGGGGATCTCGCTCTGGTTCCGCTTCTGGGGGGTCAGGAGGATCCCCTTGCCGCCGGCGGTGACCCATTGGTGGGCGCCCTTTTCGGGGGTCAGGCTGAAGGCCGCCGAGAAGGCCTCTTCCAGGGCCCGCGATTCCTTGGCCTTGGTGGCGTCCTTGGCATCGAACTTGGCGAACATCAGGAGCATGACGAAGAAACACAGCATGTTGGTGACCATGTCCCCGTAGGACAGGCACCACAGCGGCGCGGAGGGATCCTTGTATTTGCTACTTTTCGCCACTCTTCTTCAGTTCTTCGTCCAGGTGCAGTTCGTTGAACTTGACCCGGTCGGCAGTCGACAGGAAGGACAGCAGACGTTCCTGGATGATGCGGGGGTGGACGCCGGCGGAGATCATCAGACAGCCCTTGGCGATCATCTGGCCGAACTGGATTTCGGCGTTACTGCGTTCTTCCAGCTTCTTGCCGAAGGGCATCATCAGCATGTTGGCGAAGACCGCGCCGTAGAAGGTGGTGACCAGGGCCAGGGCCATGTTCGGGCCGATGCTCGAGGGGTCGTCCATGTTGCGCAGAAGGCCGACCAGGCCCAGGATGGTGCCGATCAGGCCGAAGGCGGGGGCAATCGAGGCGTAGAAGTCGATGGTCGACTTGATGTCGGCGTGGCGGCTGGAGGCGGATTCGATCTCGTTGTCGAGGACCTCGGCGATCAGTTTGACGTCGATGCCGTCGACGACCATCTGGATGCCGCGCTGCAGCATGGGTTCCTCGATCTCGGCAATGCGGCTGTCGAGGGACAGGATCCCTTCCTTGCGAGCGATCTCCGAGATGGACAGGATACTGCTGACCAGCTTGAGGTAGTCGTATTCCTTCGGGGCGCCGTAGGCCAGCTTGATGCCGGCGAACATGGCATTGACCCGTTCCCAGCTGTAGGCGATGCACATGCCCCCCATCGACCCCCCGAACACGATGATGACGGAAGGGAAGTCCCAGAAGGCGAGCACTTGGCCCCCTCCCAGCTTCACGCCGATGATCATGGCCATGAACCCAAGGACGGTTCCGCCGATCGTTACCTTGTCCATGTTCCTCCTTCGCCGGAACGAGGGGGGGAGGCCCGGTCAGGCCTCCCCTCCCCAGCCGGTCCCGGACCGGTTCAGCCGATGAGATCGAGCTTGAACACCAGCTCGGCCACGCCCTTCTTCTTCAGGGTGACCTGGTCGACGGTGATGTAGAAGCGGTAAGGGGCGACTTCGGCGATGCCGAGCACCTGGCCCTTGGCCACCTTGTCGGCCTTGATCGCCACCTTGGGGGTCTTCAGGGTGCGGATCTTCTGCTCGCCGTCCATCAGCGAGATTTCGAAGGCCACGTCCTGCAGAAGGCCCTCGTCGTCGTTGAGGGCCTTCCAGCCCTCGATGTAGCGGACGCTGAACCAGAGGTTGCGGCCGCGCAGGGCCAGCGGCTTGTCCTTCAGAAGCTCCTCCGTCTGCGGGTGGGGGGCGTAGTTGAGGAGGCGGACGTAGGAGAACAGCTTGCCGGGTTTGGCGGCGGGGGCGGCCGCGGCCTGCACCTGCCTGGCGGGGGCGGCCACGGCGGCGGGGC
>CAZKPI010000406.1:1519-5168 GCA_964554555.1 uncultured bacterium | reverse complement strand
AGGAGCGGAGCTCCTCCCGCTCTGACCACGGTTCCAAGGTTTGCGTTTGCCCTGGAGAGTTGACCCGGACCAGCGCCAGCCTTGGAAACCGCGGTCAGATCGGAAGGACTCGGCGCCTCCCCAGCATTTCGCCAGGGACTGGCGGCCCCTGGACCCCTGTGTATCTGCCGGCCGGCCGCCCCTGGTGCGGCCGGCCGCCCCGCCCGCTTCACGGCCCCCCCGGACCGGGCATCTCTTCTGCTCAGGCCCGCTTCAGGCTGGCGTTTCCCCGGGGAAAATGGACGCGGGGGGCCGGTGGCGGGTCACCCGGAGCGTCACGATCATGCCTCCCGCCGTCTCCCGGCGCCACGCCGCCGTCCTGACCGCCTCGAGCCGGGACAGCCCCGCCTGTCCCGGGCTGGTGGCCGGCTCCGGGCAGGCCATCCCGGTGGTGATCGCGGCCGACCTTGCCAGCTCTGCGGTCAGGGCCCCCCGGCCTTTTCCAAACTCTCTACAGATCTCCCGCCACCTCGCGGTCGAGGCGGGCAAAAAACTCGACCATGAAGGCATGGCGCTCCTCGGCGAGGCGACGGCCCTCGCCGGTCAGCATGCGATCGCGGATCCGGCTGAGCTTGACCACGAACTCGCGGTGGGCCGTGTCGTCGGCGGTGTAGGCCTTGGTTTTGGTGTGATCGGCGGTCGGGTCGTGGAGCCGGGCCCCGATCTCGCCCGCAAACAGGAAGGCCCGGCCGATGCCCACCGCGCCGATCGAATCGAGCTTGTCGGCGTCGAACAGGATGCGCTCCTCGAGGCGTACCGGCCGGTTGCCGCCGCGGAAGCGGTGCGTGGCAACGCACGCGACGACCCGCTTCACCAGCGGTTCGGGCAGGCCGTGGGCGCGGAGCAGGTCGTTCGCCAGCCGGGCGCCAATCTCGGCATGGCAGACCCTGCCCTGCCCCTGGTCCTGTTCGGCCCGGCCGATGTCATGCAGGACGGCCGCCAGGCGCAGAACGTCCAGGTCGGCCCCTTCACGGCGGCCGATGTGCAGGCAGAGGGCCAGCACCCGCTCGGTGTGGTCCCAGCCGTGACTGCCGCGGGCCTCCTCGAAAAAGGCCCGGGCCTCGCTCTCGATTCGGCGAAATGTGGCTTCGTCGGGCATCTTCATCCGCTCCGTGCGTTCCGGGTTGCCGCCGGCCAGCCGGCACGCCGGCACGCCGGGGCTGGCCGGCCTGGCGGACGCCCAGGATACCAGATTTCGCCAGCGGCCACCACATCTGCACGGACGCCGGGGCGGGCAGGGCCTCCCGGCGTCCGTCGCCGGAGGGCCTCCCCTGGATGGCAGGAACTTCGCCGGGCCCTGAAACGTCCGGCGCCAAAGCGAACAGGCGGGGTTGTTTCCCGGCTTGGCCTGGTTTACCCTGAAGAGGAAACCGACCGACAAGAACCATCGCCTGGAGATGCCTATGCCATCCCTCCTCCGTCGCCTGCCGCCCTTGATCGCCTGCCTGCTGGTCCTGACCTTCGCCGCCGCCCTCGGCCCCGCTGGCGCGGCCGCCCCCCCGGCCGCGAGGGCCGCCGGCCCGTCCGGGGCCCCGGCTTCCACCCTGGCGGAGGTGTTTGCCTCCCTGCCGGTGACCGGGGCCGGCGACCTGGCCCGGGTGCGCCTGCTGAGCGGGAACGAGGAGGCCTGGTACGCCCGCTGGCACCTCCTCGAATCGGCGCAGAAGACGATCACCAGCACCTATTTCATCGTCGATCAGGACGTCTTCGGCTTCTCGTTCCTCGGCCTCCTGCGCAAGAAGGCGCGCCAGGGCGTCGCCGTTCGCCTGATGATCGACGACCGGTTCCTGCGCGGGGCCAAGAAATGGCGAGACTACGACGAACTGCAGGAACTGGCCCGCGAGCCCAACGTGCAGATCCGCATCTACAACCCGATCGAACGGCAGTTACTGCCCGCCCTGCTCGACATCCGCAAGGTGCTCGTTTCCAACCATGACAAGATCATCATCGTCGACGACCGCATCTGCCTCACGGGCGGGCGCAACATCGGCCGCGACTACTTCGTGCAGATGGGCGAGCACACCAACGTCTTCCAGGACCTCGACGTCGTGCTCGAGGGGCCGGGCGTCGTCCTGCAGCTGCAGAAGGCCTTCGACGAGGAATGGAAGGCCCTGCCCAACCGCGACGTGAAGAAAGACCCCATCAACCTCGTCTCGCAGTCGGCCAAACTCGACCTCGCCTACCACCTGATGAACCGCTATCTCAACGGGATGGGCCTGCCCGACCTGTCACGGCTCGACCTGCCCCGCGGCATGGAAAAAACCGCCCGCGACCTGGGCGACCAGCTCGCCGGGTTCAAGCGGCTGTCTTCCTATGCCTCCTTCCGCCTGTTCCGCGGGGAACGCCTGAAACCCGTCAGGATCCTCGACCGCCATTCCCTGCTCGGCACCAGGCGCGACATCACGCCCAACCTGCTCCGCCTCATCGATGCCGCCCGCCGCGAGATCCTGATCCAGAACGCCTACGTCGTCCTCGACGAGGCCGCCGAGGCCGCCCTGCGCCGCGCCTCGGCCCGCGGCGTGAAGATCATTCTCTGCACCAACAGCGCCGAATCGACCAACCACCAATCGACCGTGGCCTTCTTTCTGAACGACTGGAAGCGCCTGCTGGCCACCATGCCCACCGCTCGCATCCTGGTCTACCCCAAGGGCATGCCCTGCATTCACACCAAAGCCTTCGTCTTCGACGACGAGATCGCCGTCGTCGGCACCTACAACCTCGACCCCCTCAGCATGGTCATCAACTCGGAAGTGGTCACCGTCATCGCCGACCAGCCCTTCGCCCGCCAGCTCGCCCTGCGCATGAAGGACGACTTCAGGAAGTGCCTCGAATACAAGATCCGCCGCGAGCCGGACGGCCGCGTCAGCGTGCTGTTCGGCCCCGAAGACCACATTCAGGCGGACGTCCTGAAAAAGCTCGAGCGGTTCGGCCGTCTGAAATTCCTCCGCCCCCTGATCTGAGGGTGGAATGGTGCCGTCACCCGGTCGGCAGGGCCCGCTTTTGATTCCGGTGTGACGAAGCCGGGGGTCCCCCGGAGAGTTGTGCCAGCCTTCTGGTCGGGGGGGCGTCTCTGCGACCAGGCCCGCGCCGGCCAACGTTGTATCGCTTTTTGCCGGAACCCCCTGTCCTGATGATGACCCCTCAGCCAGAGCGAATGCGTTTCTTCCCCGAACCGCTGGGGGTTACGGCTTTTCGGGTTTCCAGCCGGGGAACCATTCCATCAGTTCCTCGACGCTGGCCTTGTGGGTGCGGCGGCCGCCGAAGATGCTCTTGATGAAGTTGCGCTTGCCGCGCTTCTCGACCCGTTTGGTGATGGTCCGCCCCAGCAGACCGGGGTTGTCCCAGCGGCCGCTGACGGTCAGATCGACGAAGGGCAGGCCGGTCTTGGCATCCTGCAGGTGCTTGGTCAGCGAGCCGAGCTTGCGGCCAAGTTTGGTGGACCGCAGGGGCTGGGGGTTGAAGAAGATTTTGGCATCAAGCTGAAGGTTGAGCGGGTCGAAGGCGCTGTTGCCGATCTCGAGCCGCATATCGGGGCCGGCGAACAGCCCGTCGGCCACGCGCACCCGCCCCTGCTGGCCGGCCTCCTCGTCGCTTGACAGGTAGAGGTTCA
>CAZKPI010000406.1:1268-1503 GCA_964554555.1 uncultured bacterium | reverse complement strand
CAGGTAGAGGTTGAGCCGTCCCACCGTGAATTCGGGCGACTCGAGGAACTCGAGCCCGATCTTCTGGACCGCCTCGGGATCGACCGGGATCTGCGGCACCACAATGTCGCGGAAGGCCAGCTGGAAGAGGGCTTCCCGACTGCCGGTAGCGGTCTGCTCGGCGGCGAAGGTGCCGTCCATCACCCCGCGCAGGGCGGTCTCGCCGCCCGTCCGCAGAGTGCCCACGTCGATGCCC
>CAZKPI010000406.1:524-1253 GCA_964554555.1 uncultured bacterium | reverse complement strand
GAACCGCCGCGGCCGCCCCTTGTCGAGAACGGCCTCGGCGCGTGACACCTCGATCCGCCCGCCCAGCAGGCCGAGCGAACAGGTGGCCACCCGCGCCTCGCCGGTGCCCGGGTCGTAGGCCAGCCCCACCTGGCACTTCCCGAGGGGCACCGTGTAGTTCTGCTGGTCGGTGCGGTAGTCGACCAGCATCGCCATCGTCTCGAGATCGAGATCGAACCGGGGCCGGCCCAGCGTTCCCGACACCCGCACCCGCCCCGCCATCGCCCCCTCCTTCGGAAAGGTGACGCTGGGCAGGCTCCAGCCCGACAGCAGTTTCATGATGTCGGTCGGGAAGGTCTGGTCGACGCGGCCCTCCAGTTCGAGGCCGCCGGTCCCCTGCGGGTCGGTGAACCGGCCCAGCGGAATGCCGAAGCGCGTCCGGCCCAGCACGGCCTCGAAATCCCGGATCTCGACGACGGGGAAGGACTCGCCCGCCCGCCGCGAGAACAGGAACCGGCCTTTCATCTGCTCGAGCGGCGCCTGCAGAAGTTGATGGTGCAGGCGGCCGCCGTCGAGCCTGGCTTCGCCCACCGCGTGGAAGCGGTTCTTCGCCCCGCCGAGGTCGAGACTGCCCGACAGGGTGCCGGCCACCTCCTTGATCTGGGCGGTGGTGGCGGGGGGAAAGTAGCCCGCCGCGAGCAGGGCGAAGGTGCGGTCGGCCGGCAGGCCGGTGAAACTGGCCACCACCCG
>CAZKPI010000406.1:0-514 GCA_964554555.1 uncultured bacterium | reverse complement strand
CACCGTCCCCCCGCCCTGGCGGCGCAGGCGGCCGGAACCCTCGCAGAACAGATCGGCGCCGAGCACCTTCCCCCGCACCCCGGCCAGGCTGACGGCCGACTCGCCCTCGCGGCCGCCGTACTGCACGCCCAGCCGGCCCGCCAGGTCCTCGACCTGCAGGGCGATGATCTGGTTCCCGCGCTGTCGCAGGGGGAGGGTCAGCCCCAGGTTGTCCACCTCGCGCAAGCCCTCGCCGCGCGGGTCGGTGACCGGGCCCGAGGCCTTCCATTCCCCGGCGGCCTTGCCGACCAGGGTGAACGGCAGGTTGAACTTCCCGATGCGGGACACCTCGCGGGCCAGCTCCTCGATGCGGGCGCTGGCGATGGTGCCCGCCGCCTGCCGGATCTGCCCTTGGGCGGGCAGGTATTCCCCGCGCACCGCCACCGTCGTGCCGAAACTCTGCACCTGCGCCTGCACCCCGAGCACCTGCCCTGCCTTGCCCTGGGCGAGGTCCCAGCTGCTATCGGCCTGCGCG
>CAZKPI010000405.1:0-5168 GCA_964554555.1 uncultured bacterium | reverse complement strand
TCATGCCCACGAAGGGGAAACCGGTCACGAAGGCCATGCCGGCGAAGGCAAGGAGGGCCTCGTGGTCCTGACGGAAGCCCAGCGCCAGACCATCGGCCAGACGATCCAGAAGGCCGGCCCGGGCAAACTGTTCAGCGAACTCTCCTTTCCCGGCGAAATCGGCCTCAACGAGGACGCGCTCATCCACATCGTGCCGCGGGTTCCCGGCATCGTCCTGCGGGCGGCGCGGACGGTCGGCGAACAGGTGAAGGCCGGCGAGGTGCTGGCCGTCATCGACAGCCCCGAGCTGGGCGAGGCCAAGGCCGCCTACTACGAGGTCTTCAACGAAGTCGGCTGCTGCCAGACCGAGCTGAAACGCGCCCGGGAGGTGGAAACCGCCGTCCTCGGCCTGCTGGCGACCCTCGACAGAAAGCCCTCGCTCGAGGAGCTGAACAGCCGCCAATACGGGGCGGCTGGGGAGCAGGGCGGCCGGGTGTTGTCGGCCTATGCCGAGATGCTGCTCAGCCAGAGCGTCTTCGACCGCAAGGCAAAGCTCGTCAAGGAACGCCTGGCCAGCGAGAACGACTACCTCCAGGCCAAGGCCGCCCTGGAAAAGGCCCAGGCCGATTACTTCACCAGCCGCGGCATTGCCCGGTTCCTGGTCACCCAGGACCGCCTCAAGGCCGAGCAGACCCAGCGGGTGACCGGGTTCAAGCTCAAGACCGCCGAACGGAAGCTCCGGATCCTGGGCCTGGGCGACCAGGAGATCGCCCGGCTGTCCCGGACCGCCGGAACCCCCGGCGAGGCGGCCGGGGCCGCCCCCTGCACCGACCCGGACTGCCGGGCTTGCTCCAGCCGCCCCGACGGGAGCCATGCCGCCCAGGAGCACCATTTCACCGAGTTCTCCATCGTCTCCCCCGCGGCCGGGACCATCATCGAGAAGCACGCCGCCATCGGCGAGCGGCTGTCCGGGGAAACCGACGTCTTCACGATCGCCGACCTGTCCACGGTGTGGGTGAACTTCCGGGTCGCCACCCGCGATCTTCCCCTCCTGCGGGAAGGGATGCCGATCATGTTCGAGTGTCCGCAGGGCCCAAACTCGGAAGGGACCATCGCCAAGATCCTGCCGACCGTGAGCCAGGACACCCGGACCGCCGTGGTCCGGGTCGTGCTCCCCAATCCGTCGGGGATCTGGCGGCCGGGCACCTTCGTGACGGGATACCTCCGCAGTGCGGCCGATCAGGTCGCCGTGGTCGTTCCCCGCATGGCGGTCCAGAACATCGAGGGGAAGGACGTCGTGTTCGTGCCGGACGGCCAGGGGTTCCGGCCGGTCCCGGTGCAGGTCGGGCGCGGCGACCGCGAGAACCTCGAGATCGTGTCCGGCCTCGCCCCCGGCCAGGCCTATGTCGCCCGCGGGGCGTTCGACCTCAAGGCGGTCAACGTCACCAGCGGCGCTGGCAGTCATGCCGGCCACGGCCATTGACCCCGGAACGGTGACGCGATGAAGAACATCATCCGGTTCGCCCTTTCCTACCCCGGTTTGATCGTGCTGGTCACGATTGCCGCCATCCTCTTCGGCATCCGGACCTACCAGGCCCTGCCGGTGGATGCCTTCCCCGACATCTCGCCGATCATGGTTCCCGTCTTCGTCGAGGGCCACGGCATGGCCCCCGAGGAGATCGAGCGGCTGATCACCTGCCCGATCGAGTCGGCCATGAACGGACTGCCGAAGGTCACCCAGATCAAGTCGACCTCGGCGTTCGGGATGGCCGTCGTCTACGTCTACTTCGAGGACGGCGTCGATATCTACTTCGCCAGGCAACTGGTGGCTGAGCGCCTCGCCGCCGCCTCGGCCGAACTGCCAAAGACCGGTGAACCCCCCACGCTCGGCCCGATCTCCACGGGGCTGGGCCAGATCTTCATCTACTACCTGACGGCCGACCCCGCCAAGGCCGATACCGGCGGCAAGGACCTTGACACCTGGCTTCGCGAGCTGAACGACTGGGTCGTCAAGTTCCATCTGCAGACGGTGCCGGGCGTGACCGACGTGCTCTCGATGGGGGGCCACGTCCTGCAGTACCAGGTCCAGATCGACCCCAACGCCCTGCGCAAGTACCAGCTCTCGCTCGACCAGGTCATCGAAAGCATCAACCGGAACAACCGCAACGTCGGCGGCCAGTTCCTCGTGCTCGGGTCCGAGGAGCACCTGGTCCGGGGCGTCGGCCTGATCGACAAGCTGGAGGACATCCGCACCATTCCCGTCAAGGTCGTCGACGGGACCCCGATCTACCTGCGGGACATCGCGACGGTCGAGTACGGCAAGGAGATCCGGCGCGGGGTGGTGACCCGCAACGGCCGGCAGGAGGTCGTTTCCGGCATTGTCATGAAGCTGTTCGGGGAGAACACCTCGAAGGTGATCGAACGGTTGTACCAGAAGGTGGAGGCCGTCCGGCAGGCCCTTCCCCCGGGGGTCACCATCGTGCCGTACTATGAGCAGGCGGCGCTGGTCCGGAACGCCACCTCGACCGTCATCTCGTCGCTGTGGCAGGGGGGGCTCCTCGTCATCTTCACGCTGGTGGTCTTCCTGGGCAACTGGCGGACGTCCTTCATCGTCGCCCTTTCCCTGCCGATCTGCGCCCTGGTCGCGGTGATCGGCATGAAGCTGTACGGCATCTCGGCCAACCTCATGTCGCTGGGGGGCATCGCCATCGCCATCGGGATGCTCGGCGACGGCTCCATCGTCATGGTCGAGAACATCTTCCGGCACATGGGGGAGGCGGCCGAGCGGAAGGAGCCGCGCCGGGCCATCATCCTCGAGGCGGCGGGGGAGGTGGTCAACCCCATCCTGTTCTCCATTGCCATCATCGTGCTGGTCTTCCTGCCGCTTTTCACGCTGGAGGGGATCGAGGGGAAGATGTTCGCCCCAATGGCGTTCTCGATCGCTTTCGCCCTGCTCGGATCGATGCTCACCGCGCTCCTGCTGACCCCCGCCCTCTCCGTTCTCCTGCTCAGGCCCGAGGCCCACGAGGAGATCTGGCTGATGCGCACCGCCATCAGCCTCTACCGGCCTGCCCTGGACCTGGCCTGGCGGTTCAAGAAGACGGTCATCGGCCTGGCGGTGGGGTCGTTCCTGATCAGCCTGCTGGCCCTGACCCGCATCGGGACGGAATTCATCCCCACCCTCGAGGAGGGATCGATCTTCATCGGCCTGTCCATGGCCCCGTCGATTTCCCTCGAAAGAGCCACGGAGACGGTCATGGCCCTCGAGCGGCTCGTCCTCGAGGTCCCCGAAGCGCGCGAGACGGTTTCGCGCATCGGCCGCCCCGAAGCGGGAAGCCATCCGCATCCGGTCAACACGGGGGAGATCCACGTCGAGCTCAAGCCCCCGGCCGAATGGCGGCCGGGCATGACGAAGCTCGCCATCATCGCGGCCATCCGCGAGAAGATCAGCCGCGTGCCGGGCGTGCAGGTCAACTTCACCCAGCCCATCCAGAACGCCTTCGACGAACTGCTGTCGGGCGTCAAGACCCAGCTGGCCATCAAGCTGTTCGGCGAGGACCTGACCATCCTGCGCCAGAAGGCCGGCGAGATCAAGGAGGCCATCGAGGGGGTGCCCGGCCTGGTCGATCTCAGCGTCGAGCAGAGCTTCGGTCAACCCCAGGTGCAGATCACCGCCGACCGGGCCGCCTGCGCCCGCTACGGCGTCAGCGTCAGCCAGATCCTGGAGATGGTGGAACTGGCCGTCGGCGGCGAGGTCGTCGACCACATCTACCTCAACACCCGCCGGTTCGGCATCCATCTCCGATACCAGGAGAAATTTCGCGCCGACCCCGAGGTCATCCGCAACATGCTGCTGGCCACCGCCGACAACTCCCTGATCCCGCTCGGACAGCTGGCCCGGGTCACGCAAGTCACCGGGCCGATCCAGATCAGCCGCGAGAAGAACCAGCGCCGGTGGGTCGTCCAGGGCAACGTCCGGGGCCGCGACATCGGCGGGGTGTTCCACGACATCCAGGCCAGCATCGCCGCCAAGGTCAAGATCCCGGCCGGCTATACCATCGAGTACGGCGGCCAGTTCGAGAACCAGCAGCGGGCCATGAACCGCCTGCTCATCATCGTTCCCATCGTCATTGCCGGGGTCTTTTTGATGCTCTGGCTGAGCTTCGGGTCCCTCCGGCAGGCGATGATCATCATGGTGAACGTCCCCCTGGCCCTCGTGGGGGGGATTCTCGGCCTTCTGCTCTGGGGCGAGTACCTGTCGGTGCCGGCCTCGGTCGGATTCATCGCCCTGTTCGGCATCGCGGTGCAGAACGCCATGGTCCTTGTCACCTACTTCAATGATCTGCGGGAGATGGGGAAGAGCATCGACGAGGCGGTCCTGCAGGGAACCCTCCTGCGGCTCCGGCCCGTCCTCATGACCGCGCTGACGACCGTCTTCGGCCTCCTGCCGCTCCTGCTGGCCACCGGCGCCGGGTCGGAGGTCCAGCGGCCGCTGGCGGTGGTGGTGGTCTTCGGTCTGACCACCTCCACCTTCCTGACCCTCTTCGTCATCCCCGCCTTCTACGGCCTGGTCGAAACCCGCTTCGCGAAACGGAGGACCCCCGCATGAAGCTCGTTGTCGCCACCTTCCGGCCCGTCCTGCTGGACACCGTCGTCTTCGCCCTCCACCAGATCGAGGGCTTCCCGGGCGGCACCGTCGCCGAGGTCCAGCGCATCGGCCCCGCGCCCGCCGACGCCCCCGACGAAGAGGAGGGGGAACCGGCCGCCGGGGGCCCCGCGGCGGTCCGGCTCGAGATTCCGTGTCCCGACGACCTGGTCGGCCGGGTCGTGGCCACGATCGCCGGCAAGGCGAAGATCGGCCAGCCGGACGATGCCCCCATCCTCGTTCTCCCCGTCGAATCCGCGACCTGACAGGGAAAAAGGGCTCCGCGCGGGAAACGCGGCGGCGTTCCCCGGGCCGGAAACCGGGTCCAGGGGCTGTGCCCCTGGCGGGGTGAAGGGGCACAGCCCCGGCGGAATGCTCCGCCGCCGGGCATGGTTTGGCTTTGCTGAGGCTCCTTCCCGCGAGGGGCGGGAGCTGGAACAAGGCTTTCCCCGCCCGGAAAGGGGTCGCCCGCCCCGCGGGAGCCAGGCTTCCGGCGCTGACTGAGGGCGTGGGAGGCGGTCCCGTCTTCCCTCCCCCCGTTCAG
>CAZKPI010000404.1:0-5180 GCA_964554555.1 uncultured bacterium | reverse complement strand
TCGGGCCGGTCGGGCAGGAGGGCTTCCAGGCGCTCGCCCAGCCGCACCGGGTCGTCGAGCACCCCCGGCCCCTCGCGGGTCAGCAGGTCCCTCAGCCGGTCGCGGGCCTCGGTGTCCCCGGTCATCACCGCTCCGTCCGGCGGGGTGCCGGGCCGGCTCAGAGCGCCGCGGCCGCCGCCGGGGCGGCCAGGGTGGCGGCGAGGATCTGCCGCAGGAGGGCGTTGCCGGCCTCGTCGACCTGGTCGTCCTCGGCGATGTTGTTGCGATAGAGGCGGCGCAGGGCGGCTGTCCAGTGCTTGTACAGGTGCAGGCCGGGATAGGCCTTGGGGGACAGGGTCGCCTTGGGGGGTCCTTCCGGGATGGGGGCGCTGTCGCGCGGCTCGCCCAGTTCCATGACGAACTGGTTGAGCAGGGTGGCGGTGGCCACGGCCTGGATGCGCATCAGCCGCGGGGCATTGGTGGCATTCAGGTGACGGTCGCTCTCCTCGGCGATCGTCTCGTAGAGGCGCTTGCGGAAGGCGCCCTTCATCAGCTCCTGGGCCACGTCGCCCAGCCATTCCGAGTCGAGGCCGATCTCCCGCTGGAACTCGGCGTCGCCGGTGAGCCGCACCAGCTGTTCCTCCCACTTCCGCAGGACCGACCGGGCGAACAGCTCCCCCTTCTTGGTCGGGGGCTTGTCGCGGGCCGGCTGGCCGGGCTCGCCGGCGGGGGCGGCGACCCCGTCGATGGCGAAGGCGTCGGCGTCGAACAGCTGGGCGCGGGCCGGGGCGGCGGCTTCCGTGCCCGGCTTCCCCTCCTCGTCGAGCATGGGGTTGAGAATGGCGTCGTAGATGGCGGCGACCGCCTTCTCGCTGAGGGCGAACCGCTCGCGGTCGAGGAGCAGGGCCAGCGAGTAGTGCGTGGGCATGACCTGAACGAGGGCGGCCAGGCGCTTCTTCGCCCGCTCCTCGGCCTCGGCGCGGGCCTGGGCGATGTCGTCGCCCACATAGTAGGGACGCAGTTGGGCCTGGAAATCGGCCAGGATGCCGGCCAGATTGGCCTCGAGCTGGCGCACCTTGGTGTGCGGGTCGATCGCGCGGCGGATGGCCTCCTTCAGCCAGGCGATCCCGGAGTGGTCGGGGGTGGCGGCCTGGTTCCAGGCCTGTTCAGGGTCGCGGAAGTGGGCCTTGACCAGCGGGTGGGCCAGGTAGTGGCCCTTCGCCTCGTCGAGGTAGGCCTGGTCGATGGGCGTTTCCCGGTCCTGCTCGTTGCGGGCGAAGATCGTCTGCTGGACGTTGGGGTTCCGGACCCAGAAGCAGTTGCGGAACGGGCCGGCCGGGTCCCATTGCAGGGGCCAGTCGCCGGCGCGGCCGAAGAACTCCTCGAAGCTCGTGCGCAAGCGGCTCGACCAGCGCACTTCGTGGCTTTCCCCCTTCTTCTTGACCAGGTCCTGGTCGAACTTGGTGAAGACGTGGAACAGCGTCACCGGCTTGCCGGCGCGCGCGGCGGGGTCGGCGCCGTGGCTCCATTCGACCCACTTGTTGATCATGTAGGGAAGCGACTTCGCCTCCTGGTTCCCGCCCTCCTGGCACAGCACGAGCCCCGTGATGTCGCGTTCGTCGCTGGTGCAGTCGAACAGGTAGGCGACCTTGCCGCGCAGGAAGACCTCCGACAAGGCCAGCGGGTCGCCCAGCTTCTGGTTGTCGAAGGCCTGTTCGCGGGAGCGGGCGCCGGGGAAGTCGAGCACGTCCATCTGGTCGAGCAGGGAGTCCGACAGGTCTTCGGGCACGCGCACGATCAGCTCGCGCGTCAGGGCGCAGACGGTGCTGGTGTCCATCTCCAGCCGGCCGCCGCCCGCCAGCGCCACGCCGACCTTGCGGTTGCCGGGGCGGGCCAGGGTCGACAGGCGCTGGACGTCGATGATGCTCTTTTCGCGCGGCAGGAGGGCGTCCTCGAACAGGCCCACCACCTGCGATCCCAGCTCGCCGAGGGCGAGGTGGAGGGTGCGGTACAGCTCGGTGAGCCGGGGGAACTTGCCCCACAGCCACTCGAGGTAGGGGATCTGCGCCTCGAAGGGCAGGAAGCGGATCTCCTCGTTGAGCACGCCCCAGTAGTTGACGTCCTCGAGCGCCTTGGCAAACTGGTTGCGGAAGTGCCGCTTGACGTAGTCCTGGATATCCCAGATGTCGGCCTCGGCGAAGACCGGGTTGGCCTCGGGGGCGCGGCCCCGGATCGAGGCGCGCAGTTTCGACAGCTCCTCGGCCGAGGGCAGGAAGTCGGACTGGCACTCGAACAGGAACCCGTTCATGAAGATCTTGATCAGGTCGGTGCGGCCGAGCAGGCGGGCCAGCACACTGCACCCCCGGACCTCGGCGTAGGGGCGCTTGGTGAACCGGGTCACCAGGGCGGTGCTTTCCCGGCCGCCCGGCGGGTTGATCTGCTCGAGGTAGTCGCGGGGGACGGGCGGGGCCCCGGGGGCGTTGGTGAAGATCACGAGCGGGTCTTTGCCGTCGCCCCGCACCAGCTCGGAGATCAGGAACGACTTGCCGCACTGGCTGGCCCCGAACACGCCGAGGGCGATCGGGCGGCGCGCCGAGTCCTCGATCTTGCGCACGACGGCGCGCTTTCCCTGCAATGATTTCTCCAGGAACGAGCGGAGCTGGGGCTGGGCCAGGTGGCGCCGCGCCCAGTCGGTCCCGGTGCCCAGCAGGCCGTCGAGCCGGCGGGCCTTGGCGATGACCTCTTTCTCTTCGGGGCGGAGGGCTTCCATCATCATTCCCCTTTCCGCGTGGTGACCGCGAACACGAAGACGCGGGTGCCGGCGGGGCTGGTGCAGGCCACCTTCACCTCGTAGGGCTTGTCGGGCGGGGGGCCGATCAGGCGCAGGACGGTGCCGGCCCCGGTGGCACGGAACTTCTCGGGGGAATCCTTGAAGAAGGCCTTGTCCGAAACGAAGGTCTGGCCCTGCGGGTCCTGCAGGTCCCAGGTCGTTTCGGGATGGGGCGGGTCGGACTCGAGGGCCTGGTCGAGGAAGGAGCCGACCGAGTCCATGATCAGCGAAAACCGCTTCTCGTTCGAGGGCGCGGCCGGTTCGCCGCCCCCCGCGGCGGCGGAAGCCGTGCCGCCCGTGGTGATGGTCTGCGTCTCCTCATCGTGCGTGTAGGCCTCACTGGCCAGCCGTACCACCTGCTGTCCGCCGCCGCTGTCGATCCAGGTCGAGGAGCTGACATGGCTGAACGCGTGCTGGGCCGGCGGCCGGTCGATCACCTGGATGCTGGAATGCGAGCTGACCCAGCTCGAGGTGCCGCCTGGCGTCCCGGTCTGCCCGGTGACCGACGATTGCCAGGAACGGCTGTGGGAAGAGGAGTCGCCGCCGGTGACGGTCGTTCCCGTCTGGCCGGTGGTGACGGTGGCGGCGGTGGTGGTGGTGCCGCCGCCGGAGGCCGGGGCGGACCCGGCGCCGGTTCCGGTCACGCTGGTGACCGCCCCGCCGCCCAGGACCACCTGTCCGATCTCGCGCAGGATGCCCTCCTCGGCGGGCGACAGGTGGCCGCGCTGTTCGGCGACCAGCCGCTCGCGGTCGTAGACCCGCAGGGTGTAGTCGACCTCGCCGTCGCCCTTGAAGTAGCAGACACCGTAGGTGTAGGTGCCCAGGGGGGCCTGATCATCAGGCCAGTAGGCCCGTTCGGGGCCGCCGCCCGGGGTCGGGGTGCGGCCCCAGCCGCCGCGGTCGTCGCGGTCGATCCGTCCCCCTTCGGGGGTGGGGCCGAGCTTCCAGCCGATGTTCGAACTGCTCAGCAGGTTCCCCTTCGGGTCGCTGACCTGCAGGTCGATGTCGGGGCCGCCGGGCCGGCTGGAACCGGCGTGGGTCCAGACTAGGGTGAAGGAGACGTTGCCCCGGGCGCCGGGGTCGATGCCGGCGGTCAGGGAAGCGGGTGCCGAGGCCACGTCGCTGATGGGTTCCTCATCGGGTTCGGGCGGCAGGACGACGGGGGGCTGGGCAGGCCAGTAGCGCCAGGCCAGCCAGATGGCCAGCAGGACCAGGGCCAGCAGAAGCCACTTCCACCAGGTACTGCCGTCATCGGGTTTGGACGCCGGCTTCTGTCCCGCCCGCGGCGGCGGGGTGGGCGCGGCGCTGGTGGGGATGCGGGGCAGGCGGCCGGTCAGTTCGTCCCAGCCGACGAAGACGGCGGTGGCCGGGTCGCGGGGTCCTTCCGGGACGAAGCCCCAGGTGGTGATGACCGGCTTGCCGTCGAAGACGAACAGGCAGGCCGGGTCGCCGGGGACGGCGATGCGGCGCAGGAACTCGGCATACTGCCCTTCCTTGCCGGGCTTGCCGGCGCAGGCTTCCGCGAACTCCTGCAGGCGGGCGAACGCCTGCTTGATGGTGAGGCCGATCAACTGCTGTTTTTCGGGCGGCAGGGAGGGGAAGGGGACGCCCTCGCCGGGGAGGTCGCTCATCCAGTCGAGTTTCTCGGCCTGTGACAGGTCGACCCCTTCGATGACCGGGCGGGCGAACAGGTGCTTGAGGGTGCCGGGGGTGCCGGCCTGCTCGTCGATCCGCTCGAGGACCGCCTGCAGGTTGAAGAAGTGCTGGTGAACCGGCTGGTTGAGGAACATGGCGGGCTTCAGGCCCTTGGTGGGGGTGGTGGCGATGACGCGCAACGGACTCATGGGTGCCTCCCGCAGGTGCGGATGGGATGTCGGTCAGGTCAGGGCGCGGCCGAGCCGGAAGACCTCGCCGCTGTTTTTGCGGACGATGACGAAGCCGTGCTGTTCGCGGACGAGGCGGCCGGCGGGGTTCGAGCCCTCGACCCGTTCGCAGGTGGCGTTGTTGAAGGGGTCGCCTTCGACGCAGACGAAGGAATGGGCGGGGGTGACGTCGGACGCGTAGCGGGCCAGGGCGCGCAGGAGCTTGCGGCGCCCCTCGAACTCGACCCCGGCCAGGTGCAGGAGGGCGCGGTCGGTGAGGGCCGAGACCACGGCCAGGGTCTGGTCAGGCGTATGATGCCGCAGGGCGTGCTGGATGGGGAACACGCCGGTCACGGCCAGGAAGATGCGGGGGAAGGCCGCGTCGTCGGGGAGCTCCTCGAGCAGGCGGCGCAGAGCGTCCCCGCCCTCGCGTTCGGGAGGCTTCGCGGGGAAGCGGCTCCACAGGCCGAGAAGCTGGGCCCTGGCGCCGCCGGCAGAAGTCGGGCAGA
>CAZKPI010000403.1:0-5183 GCA_964554555.1 uncultured bacterium | reverse complement strand
TTCGGAACCCGAGAGTGCCGTTGTTCAAGTCGACAAACACTCCCAGTAACCCCGTGGTCCCATTTGTGC
Source organism: uncultured bacterium (assembly GCA_964554555.1). Classification (GTDB taxonomy): domain Bacteria; phylum Muiribacteriota; class Ozemobacteria; order Ozemobacterales; family Ozemobacteraceae; genus Ozemobacter. The sequence continues at coordinate 5,114 of CAZKPI010000403.1, read as the reverse complement.
GGTAGTGTTTCACGAAGATTAGCGTCCCTCGCTGATCAGCGGGGTCCCGCAAGACGAATTGCGGCTTCGACAGAAGATCCGGTATCACAAACAGATTCCTTGCGCGGAACTGGTCGAACCCTGCGATGTCGTCGGGGTTAAGCTGCCCGTTTCTGGCCATGTTCGCTGCCTCTTGCGGGCTGTTGGCTTTTTCGACAAACCCCTTGCGCCCGGAATCTGGAGACTCGGCAATCAGCCTGAAGAAGTGACCTTGTTTGATTGGAACGCCTACCCCGATGGGTGTTGGGAAAGTTTTGCCAAGAAGCCGACGCTCGAACTCCTGGAAGAGATCCTGAATGGAGGAAAAGCGGAACGGCTCCACTCTGGGAGCTTCTTCCTTGGACCGCCGAACGAGAGATTCCGCTTCTTGCTGCGTCACCATCTGTACATCGGCCGGTTTCCCGTCGTCCGAAGAACGGGAAAAGGCGATGTCCGGCCGGTAGGTCCCGTGGCCTCTGGCGGCTTCGACCACGGCATCAGCCTTGGTGTCGAAAGCCAAATGCCCGGTCGGCAGCCACTCGCCACCTCGGTTGTGGAAATATGTCATCCGCCATGGGGCTTCGCCGGCCCTGGTGTTCCGGCTCACGACCTGGACCTGCTGGTCACTACCGAACTGGAGAACGTCTGGAGCGGTCTCAGACCACTTCCTGACCGCCGCATCCCAGGCTTTCAGCTCGCGGTAGTAGGCGCGGCCCAGCTCGCTTCGCCGGCCCGGATCTGGCCGCTGGGGGAACTCCGCGGGAGCCTCCGTCCGGTTCGCCGCCAGATCGACCAGTCCCTTCAGGCTGGCCAGGTCCTCGGTCTTCGCCTTGGACTTCGCCAGGCCGGCCTTCTCGCGGAGTTTGTCGGCAATCTGGGAGAGGTTCCCGGTAGCCGGCAGGCGTTCGTCGAGAACCGCCTTCACCCAGGCGAGCTGGGCATCGACGTCGGCCTTGTTCGAGATCACCTTCCCACGCATGGCATCGGCCACGGTGGCCACCCGGCGACGGGCATACTCGGCCACCGCCACGGCCAGGGCGTGCTGGCACCGCTCCACGTTTCGGAAGAACTCGGTGGATCCGTAGTTCCGCCGCAACAGGATGTCGCGCATCAGCTTGAGATACCGCATGACCGCGGATGCCAGGCGCTCGAAGATACCTGGCTCCTTCTCGGCGAGCTTCCGCAGGAAGTTCTCATCGGCCATCATGTCGCCGAGGAAATCGCCGAACAACTCCTCTTCGGCGGCCTCGTCGATGAGGTCCCGGCCCTCGAGGGCCTTCAACCGCCGCTTGAACTCGCCGAAATTCTGCATCTCGGTCCGCAGGATCGTGCGAAGCGCGTTGTAGATGTCGGGGTGCTCGTTTCGCAGCAGGTGCAGTAGCTCATGCCCCATCACCACCATCGGGAGCTTCTTGGTGTTGATGTTGATGAACATGGTGCTGGGGAACAGGCGCGGCAGGACGATACCGTTGTAGAGGTCCCCCGAGGGCCGCATGACGGTCTCCTCGAAGAACACCACGTCCAGGCCGATGGCCCGTAGCAGTTCCTCGACCAACTTGAAGCCGGGGGGCAGCCGGTTGGCCGGAACGCCCCGGAACGACCCGCGGAGCCGGCCATCCTTCTCATGGACGGCCGCGGCCTCCCCGAGGGCGGTTAGCTTCAGACCTTCTTCTGCTTCTGGGGTCGCTCCCCTGGCCAGAGTTCCAAGCTGTCGAGCACGTACGGACATTCCTCGAGGCGCGTCGGGTCCTTCCTGATCTCCTCGATCCAGGCTTTCACCGCCTCCTCGACCATCTCCCGTAGGCGCTGTTTCCCCTCCTCGTCGGTCGGGGTGCAGTTCGACCTCATCCCGTTGGGCCAGATCACGCACGCCATTGGGTGCCTCCTCGTTTTCGGTGCGAGAGCGAAGGATGTCACGGCTCTCGGAAAATGCCCCGGTGTTCTTGTCGGCAGACTTGATGTTGTTGGCGTCGAAAATGAGGTAGCTGGTGGACCCGGCGTCCTCGGTGCGGTTCTCATACTCGAGCCCGTCGATGCCACGGCGTTTCAGGGCCTCGACCAGAACCCGGTCGGCCTCGCCGGCCTCGCCAGTCGTCCAGGCGTCCTCGACGGCCTGGATGTCTTCGGCCGACAGGGTGCCGGGAGGCAGATTCGCCACGATTTCGCGAGGGAACCATTCCCAGAGGTCGGGAACCCGGACCAGTTTCTTGGCCCGCAGGAACACCGGCATCACGTTCGCGCCGGCCGGCCTGGTCAATTCCCTGCCGGCGGCCAGGGCCTGCTCCTCGGACTCGGAGATTCCACCGACGGGTTCGCCATCGACCAGGGTCTGCCACTCGCCCGGCCGGATCTCCTCGGCTGAGACTTCTCCCCCGCCGTATTCTCCGCCAGCGTTGCGTTCCATGGCGGCCTTCTTGGTTCCGAAATGGAACCCGATGTCGCTGGAACGCTCGAACTTGGTGAACTTGCCGTCGGTCCCGTGGTAGACGACCAGGGGCTCGCCGTTCTCGTCCACGACCTTGGAGACGGAATCGGGGTTGACAGAAAACACGGTTTCGACGATATTCTTAATGACTCCAGCGCCGCCGGGCTCAAGCTCGACCCTGGCACCGACCAGGGCGCCGGCACCGGTCTTGAACGGCTGCTGGAGTTGTTCTGTCAAGGCGACTTCGTGGAGATAGAACCTGTTGGTTACCTGCTCGCGCCGCACAACGGCAATCCCAACATGGGGAATTCCGCCGATCTGAACCGGTGCGCCAACGACAAAACCGTCATATCCTCGGCCCTTCCAGTTCTGTTCCGAAGAAAGAATCATCCCTTCGCCGACGATGCTGGGAACCAGGGCAAACGCCGCTGCTTTTTTACGGCCCACGCCATGACCGATTGAGTTCTTGACACCTCGTTCGTCAAGAATGACGTCGCCAATGAATGGATGGCGCACAGATCCGCCATGCTTGGCCTTGAACCAGTCTCCAACCATTTTGGTGAGGGGAACCGATGACTTTGCAAACTCATTCCCAGAAATGGACCCGACGGCTGGGCCAGCCAAGAACCCCTTTTGTCCAGAGATTTCCCAATCCCCAAACCACCGCTTGAACAGCGGGGTCCGAACCTGAACCCACTGGTCCTCGGTCAGCTTGGTCGGCTGGCCATTGGGGGCCTTCATCCAGGTCGGCAGGGGGTTCCCCTTGGCGTCGTGGTGCAGATCCCGCACACCCTGGGCCTGCTTCTCGGCCACACGGGCGATGAGATCCTGGTCGGTGGCCGGTAGCGTCTCGAAGTCCCGGGCGGCCAGTTCCATGGCGCGGGCTTCGTCGGCCGCAGAGACGGCACGGCCGACCTTCGCCCTCGAGAACAGCGGTTGGCCGGCCATCACCGACTCGCGCATGGCTTGGGTGATGTCTACTGAATGGGCCTGTTGTGCTGCGGATATGGAGCGCCGGACCAAGATGAGCGACTCCCCTGTTTCCGTCTCGAGTTCTGTCTTAGCCTCTTCTGCGGCATCGGCTGAATCAAACCGTTGGATTTCGTTACCATTCTTGTCGTAAAGGGACCCTGTGCCGTTAGCGGAGCCTTCCTGAAGAACATCTGCAAGCCCAGAAAAACGGCTACCGTTTGCATAAAATGCGTCATCGAGGCTGTCGAACGGGCCATCGAGATGTCTTCCATCCTCGTAAAGGTGCCAACCACCACCACTAGCAGGGATTGTTGTTTCCCCGACGACGCCGCCCCACTGCTTCACATACTTCGACACGAAGGCTGGCAGGATCTTGTCGTAGAAGCCCTTCATGCCTTCGCCGCCGACTTTGAGGGGCCCCTCCAAGACCTTGACCCCTGGCTCAAGATCACCTCTGTTTGTTCTGAAGGCGGTGCCTTGTGGATCGTCCGTTCCTTCGTCGCCAATAATTTTCCCGGCCAATTCCTTTCCGACGATGTTTTCAAGATCCGATTCCGAAAGTCCTTCAGCTGGGTTCAACTCGTCGATGAAACGGCCATCTGTTAAGACAGCGGATATTCCCCATGTTCCTTCGCCATCTTTCCAGTAGGCAATTGCCCCCACCTTCTTCGACAGATCATACCGATCCGCTTGGGTATTTCCGGTGGTCCACGCCACGCGGTCGAAGCCGTTCTCGACGGCATATCGGAGGGCCCACTTGAACCCCAGCTCGTGCCAGGTCTTCGACCAGGGGGCCAGCGCCGGCAGGGCGCTGTTCCTGTAGGCATCCATGCGGGCTCGGTCAGATGCCGCGTAGTATTCTGCCAGCGCTGCCTGAACTTCAGGCGAGTAGGATGCTTTCCTGCTGCGAACGTACCCAATTGACATGTCCTTGGCCGCGTCAATGGCTTCCGCCTCGGTGGCTGGCCGCCCATACATGAGTTCCCCGGTATCGACGGCCTTGACATTGAACCCGGTTCCCCACGGCACCACCTCAAAAGGCATGGTGTTACCTGACTCCAGCAGGGCATCGAAAAACTTGTCGCGATACTCAGCCCGGACCGCGTCTGGATCCGTGGCGTTCTCTTTGTAACCCAGCTTGCGCCCCTTCTGATGGTGGTCAGATTGGAGCTCCTCGATCAGGAACGTGCGCTTGCCGTCGGCATCGACGAACTCCTTGCCGCGAACGTGCAGAAGCGCCCGCTTTTTGTCCGCCCCGGAGAAGTGGGAATAATGCGTGAATGGCAACCGCGACCACGGGGCGTCAGGGTTTTCCTCAAAGGCCGGAAGAGTGATGAGCGCTTCGATGTAGTTCTTGCCGCCGGGCGTCGAATACTCGCGGTATTGGACGTTCCCTGGCCCTTCTTTAGTCCCATCGGTGCGGATGTCGGGGGTGATGACCACCTGGTTGGTGGAAACGAACGCCGCCAGGGCTTCCTTCGTGATCTCGCCGGCCTGGGCGTCGAGCCACTGGTTCAGCCCGATCCAGAACACCTCGTCGGGCTTGACGCCGGCCTTCGGCTGGCGGGGCTTTCCAGACTTCGGATCGGTGCCAAGGCCCAGCTCGGCCCGCCATTCATCCGCGGTGCCAACCTTGCGAGAAAGGCCCTCAACCACCCGCAGGAGCGGGGAGTAGAAGGCGGGGCCGGGTTCGGCCGGA
>CAZKPI010000402.1:3759-5194 GCA_964554555.1 uncultured bacterium | reverse complement strand
TTCACGGACGCTCATGGTCACACCTCAGGGCGGTCAGGCGCAGGTCGCGCGCAGGTCCGCCGGCCGTCCAGCTGACCTTGACGGTCAACAGCTTGTAACGGAAGGGCCACCCGGTGGTCGGGGGAAACTCGCGGACCGTCAGAACGCGCTGGAACTTCGGCTCGAGCGGCCCGGCCAGCTCGGGCGGCGGGTTCATGGGCACCGGAGCGGCGGTGACGGCCAGCGCGGGGTGGTCGGGGGGCAGGGTCCTCAGCCAGGCGAGCAGTTCGTCGGCATAGCCGGTGGCGAGCATCTCGGCGCGGGTCTGGACGGTCCCGCTGGAACTGCGTTCGAAGACCGAGAAGACGGGCACCAGGATGAACCCCAGCACCAGCACGGCAATCGCCACCTCGACCAGGCTCAGGCCGCGGCCTGACCGCCCTGCGGTCGGCGGGGCGCCCGGCAGGCCGGTTGACGGGCGCCACGCCCGCGCGCGGCCGGTCACCCGTTCGGCGCCTGCCCCTCTGCGGCGATATGCTGTCATGGCGTCAATTCCCCACCAGGACCGGCGTCGGGGCGAGGCTGACGCACACGCGCTCCTCGCCGGCCCCAGGATAGGCGGACAACTCGGGCAGGTAGGAGATCCCGGCGCCCTTGAAGGCAGGGTCGAGCGGCAGGCGGCCGGCGGCCACCGAGCCGACGACGGTCAGGACCCGGTCGCCCCACTCCCGCTGGTGACCGTGGTTGTTCAGCACCACGGTGCCGCGGGCGGCCAGCGAGACCTGGGTGGGACCGTTGCCGGCGACCTCGATGTTCCCCTGGCGGGCCACCAGGTAGAGGATCGTGCCGGAAGCAGGCTGGACCGGCCGCGAGATGGCGATGTCCCCCTCGTCGAGGACGATGCCGCCGTCGCTTTGGAGCCGAATGGGATCCTTCACGACGAGGCAGTCGAGCTTGCGGAACAGGACCCAGCCGTTGAGGTTGAGGTCGAGCCCGTTCGCGGTGCGGGTGAGCAGGCCGCGCCGTTCCAGCTCGCGCTCCCAGCTCGACCCCTCGGGGATCCCGTCGATGATCCAGGCGTAGCGATCCTCGCGGCGGCAGGCCAGATCGAGAAGGGCCCCCAGGTCGGTCAGGTCTTTGCCGGGGGCCAGTTCGGCGTATTTTCCCGGAATCTGATGGACGGGGGCGGAGGGCCGCCGGTCGGGCCGCACCAGCTCGTCGAGCGGGTCGCCGTTGACGATGGTGGTGACCGGATTGGGGGCCTTGGGATCGCGCGGCGCCCAGGACCCGTACTGCGAGGCGAAGAACGCCAGCGAATGGTTGTAGGGCTCGGTCTCGACCATGGTCGAGGCGAACTCATCGCGGTATTCCTCGTAAGAGGTTGACAGGGGAGGCGGCCCCAACATGTTGAGCATGGCCTTCAAGACCCGCGGGCATTGGTCGAGATCCATGGTGG
>CAZKPI010000402.1:0-3742 GCA_964554555.1 uncultured bacterium | reverse complement strand
TGGTATATTCCTGGCTGGTCAGCCAGGGGTTGAACCCGAAGGGATCGCCCACACTGCCCGCCACCACTTTGAAGCATTTGCCCCGCTGAAACCCGCGCGAAACGTCGCCCAGCACCAGGGTCGGGGAGAACCGGGTGTAGGAATCGGGCCCCAGCAGACGGAACAGCGAGTTGAAGCCCAGCCAGCGGGCATGCGGGTGCTGGACGAAGTTGGCCAGCCATTTCCGCGTGCCGGGGTCGGTGTAGGCCTCCGAGGCGCAGTGGCCGCGGTCCCACGCCAGGTGGTAGACCGACCCGACCGCCCCCTCGACCGAGTAGGGCTGGGGCGGCCGGTACTGGTAGAACGGCCATTGCCGCGACGCCGACTCGCGGGCGCGCTGATAGAAGTGCATCGACTCGCCGAAATTGCATGGGTCATTCATCGTGCCGCAGTCGCCGTAGGCCAGAAACAGCGTCAGGGGCCCGCCGCCGAGGTACACCAGGCCGACGGGATGTTTGACCAGGTCCTCGAGGGTGGTCAGGCGGGCACAGGCGGTCAGGTTGTCCTTGCCGTTGTTCAGGACGAGCGGGGTCGGGCTGTCGGGGGCAACGCGGCCGCCCTCGTCGCTCTTGACGAGGTTCCAGGCGAAGGGCTGGCCGGGTTGAGCCGCCTTCTCGACATACAGGGTGAACTTGGACAAAACGGGCAGGAGGGCGGGGGTCACTTTGCACGGCACCACGAAATGGAAGGTCTCGGTGGTGGCAGGCTGGGTTCCCCGGCAATAGGACAGATCGACGTACAGGTGCAGGTGGCCGGTCTTGCCGGCGGGGTAGAGGCGGTCGACCGGCGCGGCGTCGGGGGGAGCCGCGAAGTCGCGGGCCAGGACCTGCCAGGTGCAGGTGGCGGCCATGGACGACCATTCCCCCCGCGGGGCCAGCAGGGCCTCGACCAGCGGGCGGAACTTCAGTTTTCCGGCCTCGTCGCGCAGGTCGATGGGGCGGCGCGGGGAATCGGCCAGCCGCCCGGGGGGCGCGGCCAGGGCGGTGCACAGGGCTCCGGTTCCCTCCTGGGTCAGTTTCTGCAGGGCCAGCAGAGCCAGGGCCTGGGCCAGACATTCGGTGGAGCGGAGCTGTTCGAGACGGCGCGTCTGCGCGCGCTGGGACAGCATGTGGCGCACCACCCCGGCCCCGAAGGCGACCAGGATGAACACGAACACCGCCACCACCAGAAGCACCGAGCCGGCGGCGGGGCGGCGGTGACCCGCGGCATGCCCCCGGGAGCCGGTCAACGCCGTGGAATTCCGTGAATTCCGTGAATTCCGGGGACATGATACCGAATTCCGAACATTCCGTATCATGTCCCCGGAATCCAAAGGCGAATCGGGAATTCCCCAGAGCTCTGGCGAGAGGTTCAGCACGGCGTGGGCGTCATTCGCGGGCGCCGCTCCGCCGGACGGGGTTGGAGTTTTTGTATTTCCAGGGGGGTTGCGGGTACATCTGGCGCATCAGCGTCCAGTCGTTGAAATGGGAATACCAGGTGCAGGTGCGCGGCCGGCCGGTGTCGTCCTCGAGGAAGTGCCATTCCCAGGCCACGATGGGATCACCGGGACCGGTGCCGGGCCAGTCTGGCGGCTTCGTCGTGAGGTCAGCCAGAGTCGGGGTGCCCGCCGGCGGGGGTGTGGTCGGAGGCGGGGCGGCGGGCGGCGCGGCGGCCGGCGTGCCGGCGGAAGTGTTCTCGACCAGGGCCTTCTCGGGATCGGCCACGGAGAAGACCAGCCGGGGCGCCCCCGGCATGGCGGAGGGGGCCGGCGCGGGCGGCAGAGGCGCGGCGGCGGGGGGGGTTCCCTGGACCGACACGTAGTCCGAGTGGACCCAGCCGGTGGTCGGCGATCCGTCCAGGTCGCAGGTCACCTTGTACCAGATGGCGGTATGCAGTTCAGCGGGGTGCTGTGCCCATTTTGCCTCAACGATGTCCAGGGCGTCCCCGCGGGACAGGATGCCCAGCACCGGCCCCCATGGCGCGGCCCGTATATTCAGGCTTTCCGCCCGCACCGCCGCGGCGGTCCCGGCCGCGGCCGGGACCATCGCCCAGAAAACCAGAGGGAACAGGAGAACCACCAAGCCCAGCCTGCGGACCATGCGTACCTCCCCCGGGGGCCAGGCCCCCTGGCAAAAATGAGTCCCTGTTTCAAGTATACCACCCCGGGCCCCAGGGGAAGAACCGCACGACCTGACCGACCGACCGGCCTTGCGGGCACCAGACCCGCCTCGCCAGCCGGTACCCTCCGGGCCGGTGGATACGGACCGTCGGGGGCCGGGGGACAGCCGATCGCCAGGGCCGCGGGCCCTTCCCCCGGTTGGGGGAACATTACGGCGCGGCCGGGGGCGAGGCAGGAGGGGAACCCGCCCCGTCCGCGCCAGCCAACGGGGTGGCCAACGCCTGGAACAGGGTCTGGTGGCGGGCCGGATCACGTCCGAACTCGGGCCGGTCGAAATGGTCGCCGGAAATCGTGATCTGCCCACGGTCGATCGGCGATTGACGGGCAGGGCCAGCACCCGGTCGGCGAAAAGAAAGGCCGCCTGCTCCTGGACATGGGCGGTGTTGAACTCCTTGCACCGGGCCGCCCCTCGGGGGTGAGGTACAGGATGATATTGGGCGGAATTAAGGAAAAAATTGTCTAGAACACGTCCGCCAAGGTAGAATCCTAAATGGAACCGTTTTGCCATCGGAGGAGACAATGGCCACAATTACCTTAAAGAATGTTCCGAAATTTCTTCATCTGGAGATCAAAAAACGAGCAGAGCGAAATCGGCGGAGCATCAATAATGAAATCATTACGGCCCTTGAAAAGCACTTTGGGCTAAGGCCAATCAATGCCGAAGAGGTAATTTCCAAAATTGAGGAACTTCACAAGGGGATCAAGGGATTCCTTACTCAAGAAATTTTGGAAGATTACAAACGAGAAGGGCAAAAATGATAGTTGTCGATACCAATGTCATAGCGCATTTGCTGATTCCAGGCAAATGCACTGAAAGCGCAAAGAAATTATTGCTTCTTGATCCCGAATGGGTTACCGCACCTTTATGGCGCTCTGAAATGAGAAACGTTCTTTTTAAGTATTTTAAGCATAATTTGATTTCCATTGAAAGAATGAAAGAAATTATGTCTTATGCCGAGGGGCTTTTTTGCGACTCGGAAATCCCAGTGACTTCAGAAGAAGTCATTGAGTTCGCGGATCTTGGAAATATTTCTGCTTATGATGCAGAGTTTATCGCGCTTGCAAAGAAAACCAGGTCCTTCTTGATCACCACGGACAGGCAATTGATTGGTTCTTTCCCCAAGATGGTAAAAGGGCTTGAGGAATACACGAAAGAAGAATAGGACGCCCAAGCTTGGCGATCGGTTCCCCCTTCGGCCCGATCTTCTCGCCGACCTTCTCGACATGGCGACCGGTAAGGGCGGGTGACGTGGCCAGTTTCACCCAATAGCCCTGCTGGCCGGGGTCTCCCGGGCAGAAGACCACCTTGTGGGGGACAGGGTCGACCGGCTCAAGATCCGTGACGGACAGAGCCTGCTCGAGCAGAAGGCGGATACAGAACCGCCTCTCGGGCAAGGCGGATGCCGGCACCGGTTGGACCGACGGGCGGGCTCTCCCGTCGTCTCCGGCTTTTGTGCCGCCAGAGGCGCCAGGACCGAAAGAAACAGCCCGCACCCCAGAAGGACTCGTCCCCAAGCCATGTGACATCTCCGGCCAGCCGATCTC
>CAZKPI010000401.1:1181-5208 GCA_964554555.1 uncultured bacterium | reverse complement strand
CCATCGGATGGTTTTTCATGTTTCGCTCCTTGGGGCGGCCGGGCGGGTCCTCCGCCTGACCGGCACGGGTTCGGATGGGGTCATCCTTTTCTGCCGGTTTTGGGGGTGCGGCAGGCGATGGCCGCGCCCGGCCAGGGGACCGTCTGTCCCTTTCATTTTATTGTAGGCAGGACGCTCGCCACAATCAACCGGGGCGACGGGCGAATTTCCCCACCCGAAAGGTCACCGATTCGCCCCGATCTGCCGATAGAGGATCTGGCATATGGTCAGGAGGCAAGCCTGGGCGGTCGCCCTTTTGTTCCTGTGGCTGGGCGCGGCCACCGGACACGGGGCGCTCGATCTCGCCCAACAGAACATTCTCAACGCCTCCCTCGCCTCGCTCGAGTCGCTGTACAACGCCTCGAAATGGGACGAGGCGATCGCGGCCGGCCGTCAGCTGATGAAGGAGGCCCCCGCCGGCAGTCCCGTCCGCATGCGGGCCTACGACATCGTCGTGCTGTCGATCGACAAGCAGAGCGCCGAGAAGGTGGCGAGGGAGAAGGCGGCCGACCAGGCCAGGCGCAAGCAGACCGGGGCCGATCTGACCGCGGCCGGCAACAAACTGCTGGGCGAGAAGAAATACGCCGAGGCGGTCGACAGCTTCAAGGGCGCCATCAAAGCGTTCGGCGGCGATGCCGAGGCCTGGTATCTGTATGGCTACGCCCTCCAGCAGAAGGGTGACCGCGAGGAGGCCTACCGCGCCTACCAGTCCTGCCTGAAGCGCAACCCCGACCACCCGCGCGCCCTGTTCCACCTGGCCGAGCTGGCCTACGCCTTCAAAAACGCGGTCGAAGCCGAGGAATACACCCGGCGCCTGATCGCCGCCATCGACAAGCGCCTCGAGGAGCTGGCCGCCGCCTTCCTCGAGCAGAAAGCGGCGAAGCTGACCGACAAGGCGGTGGCCACCGCCCGCCGCATCAATGCCCTGAAGCGGAACCTGGCCCAGGCCACCTATGTCTACGGACTGCTGACGAAGGCCGCCGGCGAATACGAGACGGCCAAGGAGGCCCTCAAGCGGAGCACCCAGCTCGACCCCACCAATCTGGACGCCTACTACCACCTGGGCCGGGCCTACCTCAAACTGCGCATCTTCCACCAGTCGTCGATCGCCTTTGAACAGGCGATCGCCATGGGCGAGGAGCGCGTGCGCGAGCTGAAGACCCGCGCCAAGAAACTGCTCGACCAGAACAAGGCCGACGAGGCCGTCGAGATGGAGGTGCAGGGGAAGGCCCTGCAAAAGCGGCTGGTGCAGTGCTACTACGGGCTGGCCGTCTGCAACTGGAGCCGCCGCGACGTCGGCACGGCCATGGAGTCCGTCGACAAGGCCCTCGAGCTGGACCCCGACTTCCAGGAGGCGCGGTTCGCGCGCGCCGTGTTCCTGGCCAGCCGCCGCGAATTCATGAACGCGGTGACCGAGATGCGCACCGTCCTGCGCAAATCGCCCCCCAAGAGCCCACAGGCGGCCCGCGCCATCAAGGCGATCAAACTGCTGATGGGCCAGCTGACCCGCCAGGGCGGGGCGCCCCTGGGTTCCGTTGCCGTCGAAAAGCCCGACGTCTACACCTACGAGTCGGGACAGCCCGTCAAGCACCTGCCCGGCCTGGGGGGGCGGCGGGCCGAGAAAGACCTTTCCCCGCTCTACCCGGGCTTCCGCGAGGTGCAGGACCTGCTCAACCGCCGCAACATCCCCGAGGCGATCCGGCGTCTGCTGGCCATGCAGATGGAGCACCCGGACGTCGTCGAGATCCCCAGCGTGCTGGGCTGGTGCTACATGGAGCTGGGCCGGTTCGAGGAGGCCCTCGACGCCTTCAAGAAAGCCCGCGCCCTCGACCCGCGGCACGCCGAGAGCCTGTCGAACATCGCCTACATCTACAGCCTGAAGGGGAAGAACCTCGACCAGGCGCTCGAGCTGGCCAACGAGGCGATCGCCCTCGAGCCCGGCCGGGCCGAGTTCCATCACACCCGCGGCTGGGTGCGGTTCAAGCTCGGCGAGATCGACAAGGCCATCGCCGACCTCGAGCGGGCCCTCGCCATCCGGCCCGCCTACCTGCTGGCCCGCTACAACCTCGGGCTCGCCTGGTACCTGTCGACCGACTACGCCAAGGCCCTCGACTGCTTCGACCAGGTGCTGGCCGCCAAACCCGATCACACCAAGGCTTCCCTGTTCAAGGCCATCACCCTCGCCAAGACCGGCAAGGCCCCCGAGGCCATCGCCCTGCTCGACGAACTGCAGAAGAAGCTCCCCCCCACCGAGGTCGTGGCCCGCGTGGTCAAGGACCTGCACGCCCGCCTGGCCGCCGCCCACGAGCGGCACACCGACCTGCCCGTGCCGCGCATCGCCACCACGGTGCCCGTCACGAAGCTCCTGCAGAAGGCGATGGCGTTCCGCGCCAAGGGCCTGGTCAACCACGCCCGCGAGGTCTATCTCGAACTCCAGCGGCTGGCCCCGCACGAGTTCGAACCCTGGTACCAGCTCGGCGACATGTACGCCCGGGCGGGGCTCAGCCTGCCCGCCCTGCGCGCCTGGGAACGGGCGGCCCAGCTCAACCCCAATCACTACGACCTCCAGCTCAGCATGGGGAAGATGCAATACCGCCTGCGCAAGCGCGACCAGGCCCGCGACGCCTTCGTCAAAGCCCAGGGCATCGCCCCGCACGACCCCGACCCGCCCTACTACCTCGGCCTGATGGCCTACGAGGAGCGCCAGTTCGAGGCCGCCGAAAGCTACGGCCTCGCCGCAGTGCGCGCCAACCCCCGCCACCTGAAGAGCTGGGCCCTGCTCGGCATGACCCGCATCCGGCTCGCCCGCTACAAACCAGCCCGCGACGCCTACGAGACCCTCTACCAGCACGCCCCCGCCGACTCCTCGATCAAGCGCCACGCCCGCAAGAAACTGTGGGAACTGGCCCGCCTGATGGCCCCCGGCCGCGCCCCCTCCTTCGACCACGCCGCCGACGTGGCCCAGCAGTTGACCGAGAAGAACACCGGCGACGGCCGGCCCGCCGCCGACCTGCCGCCCCCCGGCCCTGCCAAACCGGATGACTACGGCCCCTCGATGTCGTTCGACGAGAAGATGTGGGTGCTCAAGCACCTGCAGAACTTCCCCGTGCTCGGCCGCCAGGCCCGCGCCGCCCCCGCCAGGACCGGGAAGCAGGCGGCCCTGACCACCGATGAACGGCGCTGGGTCAGCAAGAAGCTCGACGACTTCAAGTCGAAGGCCCTGCGCTACGCCCCGCCCGCCGCCAAAATGAGTTCGAAATACGCTCTGCACGACCGCGCCAAACCCGCGCGGGCCCCGGACCCCGCCGACGAATTCGTGCGCCAGGGCATCGAGGCGGCCGGCAAGGGCTTCATGGACGAAGCCCTGGCCGCCTTCACCAAGGGCCGGGAGGCTTCCCCGAAGAACCTCGAGGTGTTGATGAACCTCGGTTACCTGCACCTGCTGGCCGGCAACTTCAAGGACGCCTTCGATGCCGTCGCCGAGGCCACCGTGCACCATCCGACCAACCCCTTCCCGCGCCTCGCCCTGGGGAACCTCTACTGGCTCGGCGGCAAGGGGCAGATGGCCGTCGAGCAATGGAACCTGATGGGCGGGCCGATCCGGTTCGACCCCGAATTCGTCCTGCTGGGCCGCTCCGAGAAGGTCTGGAAGCAGGTGCTCGACACCAATCCCGGCGACATCGACGCCCATTCCAACCTGGCGGTCATCTACCTCTTCACCGGCCGCTTCCCCGAGGCCATCGCCGAGTGCAAGAACGTGGTCTCGCTCGCCCCGGCGCGCGCCGAGCACCAGTTCTACCAGGCCATGGCCGAAACCATCCTGTATTTGAAGGCGAAGTCGCCCACCCACAAAAAGGAGGCCCGCGGCCTGCTGAACGTGCTGGAGTTCATGGCCCCGCCGTTCCCGCACGCCCGGCCGCTGAGGATGTATGTCGACACCCTCTGACACCCCGCGCCCGCGCCAGAGCCCTCGGCCCGCCGCTTCCGG
>CAZKPI010000401.1:0-1147 GCA_964554555.1 uncultured bacterium | reverse complement strand
GGTCCTCGGCGCCCTCCTGCCCGGGACCTCCCCCGCCGATGCCGCCGACGTGCGGCTCTACGACGGGGCCAGCTACGAGGTCTTCTCGGTGCCCGGCGCCGAAGCCGCCGCCCCGGGCCGCGCCAAACCCCTCCTGCAGGAAACCCCGCGCAACGCCCTCAACCAGGACGGCCTGCTCGGCTACTTCGTCTCCGAAACCGCCGACAAGCTGGCCGCTATCAGTATCGCGAGCTGAACTCCCGCTACGGCGCCGCCTACAAGGGGAACGACAAGGGAACCGTCTCCTCGCTCCTGCTGTCGTTCAACTACATCGGCGACTGGGCCGAGTGGGCGGTCACCGTCCCCGTTCACCGCTGGGACCTGTCAGCCCCGCGCACCTTCAACACCACCGCCGACGAGAACGAGGGCGTCGGCAACCTGCGCCTCGGCTGGAAGGCCTCCTACCTGCCCGACCGTTCCTACTACCGCTTCGCCTACGGGGCCACCGCCTGCCTCACCACCGGCAACCCCGACCGGATGCTGCCCGCCGGCTCGCGGCGCGAGGACGAGCTCAAGCTCTACGGCTGTGTCACCACCCGCGAGTCCGATGCCGCCGTCCTCAACCTCGAGCTCGGCACCATCCTCAACTCCGAGAACACCGATGACCGCTTCATCTACGGGCTCGCCCTCAGCTACGAGGCCAGCGCCCATGCCACGCTGATCGGCGAACTGGTCGGCGAGGTCCAGGGCGGCGACGACAAGGACACCATGGACGCCGTCATCGGCCTCCGGCTCGCCCCCACCGTCCACTCGGTGCTGGAGTTCGCCTACACGAAGAACCTGCGCACCTACCGCGCCTACGGCTGGGACGAACAGCTCCAGACCGGCTTCACCATCCGCTGGTAGGGAACACCAGGGCCGCCACCCTGCTTGCTTTCTCCCTGGTCCGCATGAAGACCTGTCGCGGGGGCCCTGCCCCCCTGCCGCCCCACCAGGGCCAATGGCTCTGACCCCTTTCTTCCGGCGAGGGGAACCCTGCGGCATTCCCTCGCGGCAGTCCCGCTTCGCGGTCCGTCAGCCCCTGGAACGGGCCGCTGTTCGTTCTTGCCCCTGGGAGCCAGGTCTCCGCCCGGCCGGGAGCCCCCCGGGAAAGAGCGCCGCCTGCCCC
>CAZKPI010000400.1:5038-5222 GCA_964554555.1 uncultured bacterium | reverse complement strand
AGTAGGTCGCCGCCAAGATCATGAACACCCCAGGAGACATCCTGGGGTGTTCTCACATTCCGGCCCCGCCGATTCTGCTTGGGCGACCGCGAGGCCAAGGGCCGAGCCGCGGGGGGCGAGACCCGCGGATTTACTCCGCGGGTCGAGGGGGGGCGCGTGCCCCCCCCAAACAGTCGCCGCCAAG
>CAZKPI010000400.1:0-5014 GCA_964554555.1 uncultured bacterium | reverse complement strand
AGACATCCTGGGGTGTTCTCACTTCTGGCGATTTGTGGCATCATCATACCATGGCATGCATTCGGGGGAGGGGAAGGCTTCGGTTTTCATGATCATCCTCGAA
Organism: uncultured bacterium; assembly: GCA_964554555.1. Taxonomy (GTDB): domain Bacteria; phylum Muiribacteriota; class Ozemobacteria; order Ozemobacterales; family Ozemobacteraceae; genus Ozemobacter. The sequence goes on along the minus strand of CAZKPI010000400.1, from coordinate 4,911 downwards.
AAGTTCATCCAGGGGCCGTATCCGTGCCCCTACCTCGAGGGGCGTGACGCCTCCCTGGAGTATGAGCTGGCGGGGAAGCTTTCGCCGTTCGAGTATGAGGCGCGGATGAACAAGGGGTGGCGGAAGTTCGGGATCGCCATGTTCCATCCCGTTTGTTCCGGTTGCCAGGAATGCCGTCCCATCAGGGTCCCCGTGAACGGCTTCACTCCGCGCCGCAACCAGATGCGGACCCTCGCCCGGAACCGGGACCTGGAGTTCCGGCTGGGCCCTCCCGTCGTCGATGCCGAACGTCTGGCCCTTTTCGACCAGTATCATCGCACCCAGGGAGTCCGGAAGGATTGGCCGGTTCACCGGAATGACGAGGAAAGCTACTTCACCAGTTTTGTTTTGAACCTGGTCCCTTCCCTCGAGGTGTCGGTGTGGCAGGGGAGCCGGTTGCGGGGTATCATCCTTTTGGATATCACTCCCCGCGTGGTTTCCGCCGTTTACCACTACTACGATTTCAGCGAACCGCGGCGCAGTCTGGGTACCCTGCTCATTCTCGAGGCGATTGAATACGCCCGCGAACGGCAACGGGAATGGGTGTATCTCGGCTACTTTGTGGCGGGCAGTCGAAGCATGGAGTACAAAGCCCGTTTCCAGCCGTGTCAGATCATGCTACCCGATGGGACGTGGCGTGACCATCAAGTCGGCGCGGCCAGGGCGATGGTTGCCTTGCCCTGACTTCCCCGGGAAAGGGGAAGCCCGGGTTCATCGGGCAAGAGCGAGTCTACCGGAAGGAATACGATCGTTCGATCGTAAACTGCCACCCGCCCCGGATGGTTTCTTTGGGCTTTTGGGCGGAAGGAGCCGGCGGGCCGGGCGGCCCCGGGGGAACGGGCTCTTTCTTTGACGGCTTCTTGATTTCCTGCGGGGCCATCAATCGGAGTCTGGTGCTCCAGGCCCCCGAGGAATCCTTGCGGGAAAAGGAGAGTTCCGCCCGGTGGAACCAGTACCGGAACGACCGGATGGCCGATCCGGGCTCCGTCTTTGAGCGGAAAAAGAGCACTTTTTCCTGCGCCTGGACCGTCTGGAAATCGAGACGGGTGAGCCCATACTGGCCGGAGCCGGTGATTCCCCGGGGAAGGCGGAACGACCCGCCGAGCCGCGCGGTCCAGGGATGCTCCTGGGGCACGGTGACGGTCGTGTCGACTTCGTTGGTGGCAAAGAGGAACAGGGGGTCCAGCGTGATGAGGTTGAACGCGAACCGGGCGGTTCCCGACAGGCTGTGCCGGGTGAATTCCACGAACCAGGGGCGCCGGCGGCGCTTGACGGCGAGGCCGAGGGCGTGGCCGTTGAGGGCCAGATCGAGTCCCGAATGGCCGAACACGAATCGGCCGTCTTTGACGCTGACGCCCAGGCCTTCCTCGGTCCTCCGGAACCATCGAAAAAACGGCTGGACGAGATCGCGGCTGGCCATGGTGACGGTTCCGCCGATCTCCTTCACCGTCCGGTGCTGTGGAACCAGCAGAGCGAGGCGGGTGCGAAGGGTGCGGATGGAGTGGTCGATCCTGGTGCGGGCGGTTTCCCCCTCGTAGACGAGGTCGTTCCAGTGACCGGCGATTCGGAGGGCGGTGCCGCCCGTCAGGGTTTCGAAGTCCAGGTCGGGCTGGGAGCCGAGGGCTTTGACCAGGTCTTCGTGCAGGGAATACCTCCCGGAGAAGCGATCGGAGGACTGAATGGTCCGGTATTCGACGGCATGGTCGTTTCCCCACCAGCGCAGGGCCAGTGAGCAGGCATCCTCGCTGTTGTCGAGGGAGAACTGGTCGATTTTTCCGGTTTCCCGGTTCATCCAGTCCTGGGTTCCTGCCAGGCGCCACGATCCGGCGAGGCCGAACCGGTCGGTCACGCGCCAGGTCAGGCGGGCATCCTGCCGGTTGCCGACGAAACGGGCGAGTTCACTGCCATCCTGCCACTTGCGGTACATCTCTTCCCAGGTTGAGGAGATGGTCAGGGTCCGGTCTTTGGGGAGAAAGCCCGGTTCCGCCAGGGGCGGGGGAAGAGAAGGAAGGGCCAGGGCCTGGTAGAGGTCGAAGGCGGCGGCGGGGCCGGCCAGGAGCCAGCATGACAGGAGCAGGGCGGTGCAGGCGAGGCAGAAGGGTCTCATGGTTCGAATCCGGCGGACATCATACCAGAAACACGGACGCCGAGCGGTTTCCCATGCGACATCGCGGTTCGGAGGCGGCCGGCCGGAGTGGTCGAAAGCTGGAAAGGGCCGCGAGGTCACAAGGTGGAGCGGACCCTCGGCCGGAGGGGCGGAGGGAGGTTGACAGGAGGGGAAGGTCTGGCGTCATGCCAGGGGTTGGGCGATCCGATGCGGGAAGGGGTGCCCCGGCGCTGAGCGGGTGAAACGAGCCGCGAGGTTCGCGCCGGCCCCGGCGGCACCCCGGCCCCCGGAAGGCCGGGGGCCGGGGCGGGGAACGGGGGGGAACGGGGCTCAGAAGGTCAGAAGCGAGGCCAGGGGCGAACCGGTGCCGCTCAGGTTGAACTGGACGGACGTTCCGCCGATGGTGAGGGTGCCGTAGCCGTTCCGCTGGACCGAGAAGGTGCCGGAGACGGCACTGGTCTGGTAGGTTCCGTCGGTGATCAGGGTCGTGGCGCTGTTGGGAGTCAGGGTGAAGGTGATGGTGCCGGTGACAATGGTGCCGGCGAGGTTGACGGAGACGGTCACGTTGCCGGTGGCGTTGGCCCGGGTGGCGGTGTAGGTCAGGGAGACCTGCCTGCCGTCGCTGTTGGCGATGGCCAGACTGCCTTCGACTTTGAGGTCCCCGTTGTCGAGGGTGGTGATGGTCTCGGAGCCGCCGCCGTAGCGGGAGCCGCCCGACACCAGGACGATCTTGTCACTGGCGGTCTTGTAGGTGATGGTGTCGGTGGTGTCGTCGGTATTGACCTTGGTGACGGTGATGACCGCCCCATCGCTGACCTTCGGGGTCGCGGTTGAATCGAACGTGATGTTGGAGATGGCGATGGCGAGGGACTTGATGTAGCCGTATTTTTCTGGTTCCGCTCCGGTGTAGGAAACAGCGGCGTTGACGGTGGAACCGGAACTCTTCACGACGAAATCGGGGTGGGTTCCCGTTTGGGAGACATTGTTGAGGGTCACCGTGAGGTTGTCGAGATTGATGCCCAGCGTGGAGTTCCCATTGGCACCAAGGGTGACGGTGCTGGCAATGTTGAGATTGCTGACGGTTTCCGAAATCAGGCTCTTGAACGCCACCTTTGAATAGACGGGATACCAGGTGGCGATGGACCCATTGTAGTAGTAATACCCCCACATGAACGGTTTCACGGCGGTCATGGTGCCGGAAATCCCGGAGATGGAAATCTGGCCCTTCTGGGTGGAGGAAAGAACCCCGGCCGTGTAGGCATCCTGTTGGACTTCCACCCGGACCTGGTTGGCGACGGTGACGGTGGTTGTTTCCGTGGCGATCTTGTCGTAGCGGAATTCCCACAGGGGCTGGGTCGGATTGTACTGGTATGATCCGGTCTTGGCTTCGAAGGCGAAATTGACGGTTGCCGAAAGGCCGGTGGCGATCTTCAGGGCCAGGTGCGAGGTCTGCTTGCCCGAGGCATCGAATTCCTCGACGTCGAGCTGGGCGCCGTCCCCGATGACCAGTTTGGTGACGATGCCGTTCGCGGCGGTAACCTGGATATTGGAGATGGTTCGCCGGGAGGAAAGATACCGGACGGGCGGGTGGACCGCGGTATTCCAGGCGTATGCCTCGATGGAATAGGCAGTGGCGGTGGTCGAACCCACTTCGGTGATTTCCATGTCAGGGCCGTAAGTGACCTGGGTTCCGGTCAGGGCTTCCATGAAGATGCTGGCCAGGGCGCCGGGGTCGAGGAGGGTATTGCCGCCAAGGACCGGGACGGCGCTGGGGACAGCCGGGGCTTCGGCGGCGGCGCGGCGGCTGTGCAGGGGGATGCCGGTCACCGCGGTGCGGGTCGATTCGGCGATGGCGTATTTGACTTGGGTGCTGGGCTCCGACACCGGGTCGGTGACGGTCTTGGTGGCGGGCAGGGGGATGCTGGTGGGGGGAACGTCGGTCGAAATGCCCGCGGCGTTGGTGGTGGCCTGGGTCTGGATGGACGGGGTGTTGAGGATGTCGGTGGTGAAGGCGCCGGTGTTGTTGGCAATCAGGTTCTGCACCGAGCTGGCCAGCTCGGTCAGCGAGGCGATGGCGCCGGTGGTCTTGCTGAGGTTGTAGGTGAAAGCGTAGTAGCTCTTGTCGGTGGCGGAACCGGCGACCCACTTTTCATAGGTCAGGGCCTTGGCGGTTTCCGTGGGGTCGACCTGGGTTGAGACGGCGCTGGAAGGAGCTGACTCGATGCGCTTGATGCCCTTCAGCAGGGTGATGTCGGAGGCTCCGGCGCTGACCAGTTCCACCAGGTAGTCCTGCACGGAGTAATCGATCGAGGTCTGGGCGAGCAACTGGCCGCCGGTGGCGGTCAGCGCGGAATTCTCGATGATGACGGGGGTGCCGGCGGCCGCTCCGGCGCTCAACGGCGTAACCTTGATCTTGAGCGAATCACCCGAGATGCTGATCTGGCGTCCGGCCGTGACCTCGGAGACGATGGCGGGCCGGGGCATGTCGCGAACGCTCGCGGCGAAGGTGGCTGCCGCACCCGAACCGGTGCCGCCGGTGACGGCAATGATGAGGACGAAGGCGACCAGGCCGCCGAAGATGCCGCCTCCGCCTCCGCCTCCGCCGCACCCGGTGGTCGCGACGACGGCGGTCAGAAAAGCCCCGATGAGCAGAATGCTGAACAGTTTGCGCATGGAACAAGAATCCTCCTCAAAAGTTGTTGTATTAAAGTAGTCTTCAGTCACAATTGACTTTGGGGTAAAGGGATTTCAGCTTGATCCGAGCA